>NZ_JBWKDW010000043.1:0-43546 GCF_056435735.1 Streptomyces sp. NPDC043878 | reverse complement strand
CGGGGGGGGGGGCGCCCCCCCCCCCCCCCCCCCCCCCGCCCCTCCCCCCCCCCCCCCCCCCCCTCCCCTCTCCCCCCCCCCCCCCCCCCCCCCCCGGGAGCCGCGGAGTCTCCGGTCCGGGCCAGCGCACGGGCGAGCCGGCCGCTCGCCAAAGCGGATCGCCTCGGTCAGTTCCGCCGGCTCCAGCACCTCGAACTCGAAACCCGGCAACATCACGTGAATCACCATCGCGTCCAGACTCGCCGCCCCCGTCCGCAGCACGCAGGCGTCCGGACCGTCGGGCTCCAGCGTCCCGACGGACGGCGAGATCCGTTCGGCGGCCTCGGCCAGCGGCACCAGCAGCCGGACCACCGCGTGGGAGGCGTACGCGCGCGTGGAGACGCCCCGGGAGACGTAGGCGGCGAGATCCTCGGCGGGCGGGGTGCGGGGGGCGAAGCGCGGGCCGTGCGGCGGCCTCGGGGTGACGCGGTCCGCGCGAAACGTCCGCCAGTCCTCGCGGTCGACGTCCCAGGCGACCAGGTACCAGCGACGCTCGGTGCACACCAGGCGGTGCGGTTCGACGGTACGGCGGGAGGTGACGCCGTCGTGGTCGCTGTACTCGAAGCGCAGCCGTTCGGCGTCACGGCAGAGGTCGGCGAGCTCGGTGAGGACGGCCGGGTCGACGGTGGAGGGCTGGGGGCCGCGCAGCATCGGCACGGTGAAGGCGTTGAGGGCGGCCACCCGGCGGCGCAGCCGGCCCGGCAGGACCTGCTCCAGCTTGGCCAGGGCCCGTACCGAGGTCTCGCCGATTCCCTCGATCCCCTGTCCGGCGGCCGACCGCAGGCCGACCGCCACGGCGACCGCCTCGTCGTCGTCCAGCAGCAGGGGCGGCAGCTCGGCCCCCGCCCCGAGCTGGTAGCCGCCGCCCGTGCCGGGGCTGGCGTGGACGGGATAGCCCAGCTCGCGCAGCCGGTCCACGTCCCGGCGGATCGTGCGCGCGCTGACGCCGAGACGGTCGGCGAGGTCGGCGCCTGACCACTCGCGGTGGGCCTGGAGCAGCGAGAGCAGACGCAGCAGACGTGCCGAGGTCTCCACCATGCGGCCGAGTCTGCCAGCGGTCGCGGACAGCCGCTGTCCGCAAGGGAAGGACACCGGCACGGCCTCCGGGGCGCCTCAGGGCCGAGGGATGCGCGGCCGGCGGAGGTAAACGGTAGAGGCGGCCGAGTGGCCACGGGGGCGGGGGACGAGCGGGCAGATGGCCACGGGAGTCGGTGGAGGAGCGGACAGGCGGCCACGCGAGTCGGTGGACGAGCGGACAGGCGGCCACGGGAGTCGGTGGAGGAGCGGACAGGCGGCCACGCGAGTCGGTGGAGGAGCGGGCAGGCGGCCGGGGGGCGGAGGACGAGCGGGCAGGCGGCCACGGGGTCAGCGCAGAGGCGGGCGACCGGGCGCGGGGGTCAGCGGCAGGCGACGGGGCGCGGGGGTCAGCGGCGGGCCGAACGCGGCGGGGGTGGCCGCCGGGGTCAGGGTGCGGGCCGAGCCCTTGGGGATGACCAGCAGGGCGCCGGGCTTCAACCGCTCCGGCCGGGCGCCGATCACCTCGGTGTTCGCCGCGTAGAGCGCCGTCCAGCCGCCCTTGACGCCGTAGAGGCGGGCGATCGACACGAGGGTGTCGCCGGGCGCCACCGTGTGCATACGGCCCTTGAGTCCGTACCGGGCCGAGCACACCTGCCAGGCCTCCCACCCCTGGACGGCCAGTACCTTGCGGGCGACGGCGATCTGTTCGGCCCGGGTGGCGAGGTCCGCGCGCGGGGCGTGGGCCAGTCCGCCGTACGCCTTCCAGGTGGGCTGCCAGAACTGGAGCCCGCCGTAGTAGCCGTTGCCGGTGTTGGCGTGCCAGCGCCCGCCGCTCTCGCACTGGGCGACGCAGCCCCAGGGCCACTCGTCGCTCGCGCACGCGGGCGGCACACGTGTCGGGGGCGGGCCGGGCACGGGCGGTGGTGGCGCCGCGTACGCCACGGCCGGGGCGAGGACGGCGAGCAGGGCGGCGGCGAGGACGAGCGGGAGCGGCTTGTGCGGCATCGGCCCACGCTAAGCAGCGCGTCGTCCGCGGCCGCCCATGCGCGTCCGGTGTGCCGCGGGCCCCACCCGGTCGGCGGACCGGGTGGGGCCCCCGCACCGGGCCGGGGAAGGTCGCTCTCCACGGACCCGGGCTCCCCCGGAACGGGCCGCCACGCACCGCGCGTCGCACGCGGTCGTCGCGTCCCGCCCCGTCCTCCGGCGGTGGAGCTGTGAGCCGTCCTGGTGCGGCCGGCGGACTGCCCGAGCGGTGCTCGTCGCACACGGCGGAGCGATCCAGGGAGCCGGTCCGCTCGGGATCGGGCATCCGCCTGTCGTTCCAGGCCAGTTCGCCATTACCTTGGGTATCAGCGATTTCCGGACACCCACTTCGTTCGCTGATTTCCGGATTTGTCGGTCAGCGGCACCGGCCCTCTGTGACTCAGGTCACCAACTCAACCGCCTTCCCCTTGCGGGTACTTGACGGGGAGTGCCGAATCACGCACGGCGGGTGACCGTGCGCGGTCGCCGGTTGGATTCCGTTCGTCATGGGGCGTGACTCCCGCCACAGATCGCCCGTTGTCTTCTTCATGAGCCCGGGATCCCCCCGGTTCACGGACCGGGAGCCACCCGGCCCCGCCACGCACCACATCCCGAGGGAGCCACCCGTGCCGCGCATGCTCGACGTCAGCGACGAGGTACGCGCCGAGATCGGCGACGAAGAAGCCGCCCGGCTGCTCGCCGGCGAGAACGCCCCCGGCAGTTACGACTGCACGTCGTGCCGCACGCAGGGCGACTCGGACCAGGAGCGCACCAGCACCGTCCTGTTCATCGGCGACGAGACCGCCGTCCTCGCGTTCGCCCACGCCTCGTGTCTGCCCTCGCAGGTCGTCCAGGTCACCGAGGAGCAACTCCGGGGCGCGGTGCGGTCCATCACCGGCGACACCGTCGACCTGGAGCCCCACAAGATCATGCCCGAGCAGGCCGTGCTCGGCGTGACCAGCGGACTCGTCCTGATCACCGGGGAGTTGCACCCGGCCCTGGTCGTCGAGCCGACCGCGCCCGTCGTGCGCCCCGGGGAGACCGGCCTCGGCGACGACTTCCTGCCGCTGCTCATCGAACAGGGCTTCATGCCGCTGACCGCGATCGAGTCCGCGCCGTCCGTCCTGCACGGCTGGTCCGTGCTGCTCGCCGCGGGCCGGCTGCACGCGGTCCTCCAGCCGGGCGCCAACGGCGGTTCCCCGGTGGCCTGGTGGCAGGCGCACCAGCCCCTCCAGGTCACCGAGAGCTGGCGGGCGGCCGCGAACAAGCACCAGCAGGTGCTGATGTTCGCGGCTCCGGTGGGCTCGATCGGGCGGCAGCCGCGGGAGGACCTGCTGCGCGGTGCGCTCGACAAGGCCGCGGCCAACGGGAAGCTGGTCGCGGCGGCGCTGCCGCTGGCGGGCACCTGAGCACGGCAGGTCCCGGAGTCCGGCGTTCGCGGCCGGCCCCGAAGGCCCCCGCGCCACGCCCACGCCCGTCCCGCGACGTCCCCTGTCGGCAGAGCCCCGTGCCGGCACCGGCCCCGCGCCCCGGAGGCATGCGGTACGCCCGCATCCCCTGAGGGCCGGGGTCGTTTGGACATACGTGCACGC
This sequence comes from Streptomyces sp. NPDC043878, assembly GCF_056435735.1. NCBI lineage: Bacteria > Bacillati > Actinomycetota > Actinomycetes > Kitasatosporales > Streptomycetaceae > Streptomyces > Streptomyces sp. NPDC043878. Next base: position 39,875 of record NZ_JBWKDW010000043.1, on the reverse strand, counting down.
ATACGACGTCTCCCGCCGCCAGCCCTATCCGTCGATCCCGTCCGCGCGACCGGCCCAGGATCACCACGGCGGCCCATCGGCCACGCCGATCTACGACGCGCTCTACGCCGAGTACGTCAGGTCCTTCCGCTCACTGCCCGGTGACCGCAGCGGCGAGGAGGAGCTGGGCTTCACCGCCTTCGGGAACCTGCCGCACGCCGCGGGCTCGTTCGGCGGTCACCGCTCGGGGTCGTTCAGCAGCTCGTACAGCGCCTACAGCGCGGGGGCCCAGAGCGCCCGCCACACGGCGCAGCAGCAGTCGCCGTGGCAGCGCGTCGGCTATCTCGGGCAGGTCGGCCAGCAGGGCTCCGAGCTGCACCACGTCCCGGCGGCCCTGCCGCCCGGCCCGCGCCGGGGCCTGTGACATGCGAGAAGGGCCGCCCCGGTCGGGGCGGCCCTTCTCGCATGTCAGGGGCTACTTCTTCTTCGCGCCGCGCTTCTCGCGGACCCGCACCGAGATGTGGATCGGGGTGCCCTCGAAGCTGAACTCCTCGCGCAGCCGGCGCTCGACGAAGCGCCGGTAGCCCGCCTCGATGAAGCCCGAGGCGAAGAGCACGAACCGCGGCGGCTTGGTGCCGGCCTGGGTGCCGAACAGGATGCGCGGCTGCTTGCCGCCCCGGATCGGGTGCGGGTGCGCGGCGACCAGCTCGCCGAGGAAGGCGTTCAGGCGGCCCGTGGGCACCCGGGTCTCCCAGCCGGCCAGGGCGGTCTCGATCGCCGGGACCAGCTTCTCCATGTGCCGCCCGGTGCGCGCCGACACGTTGACCCGGGGCGCCCAGGCGACCTGGGCGAACTCGGTCTCGATCTCCCGCTCCAGGTAGTAGCGGCGCTCCTCGTCGAGGTTGTCCCACTTGTTGTACGCGATGACGAGCGCGCGGCCCGCCTCGACGGCCATGGTGACGATGCGCTGGTCCTGCACCGAGATGGACTCGGAGGCGTCGATGAGGATGACGGCCACCTCCGCCTTCTCCAGGGCGGCCGCGGTGCGCAGCGAGGCGTAGTAGTCGGCGCCCTGCTGGAGGTGGACGCGCTTGCGGATGCCCGCCGTGTCGACGAACTTCCAGGTCACGCCGCCCAGCTCGATCAGCTCGTCGACCGGGTCGCGGGTGGTGCCGGCGACCTCGTTGACGACGACGCGCTCCTCGCCGGCCACCTTGTTCAGCAGCGAGGACTTGCCGACGTTGGGGCGGCCGATCAGCGCGATGCGGCGCGGTCCGCCGGCCGCCGTGCCGAAGGTCTGCTCGGGCGCCTCCGGCAGCGCCTCCAGGACGGCGTCGAGCATGTCGCCCGTGCCGCGGCCGTGCAGCGCGGAGACGGGGTGCGGCTCGCCGAGCCCGAGGCCCCACAGGTACGCCGCGTCGGCCTCGCCGCTCAGGCCGTCGACCTTGTTGGCGGCGAGGACCACGGGCTTGCCGGCCTTGCGCAGCAGCCGTACGACGGCCTCGTCGGTGTCGGTGGCGCCGACCTTGGCGTCGACGACGAACACGACGGCGTCGGCGGCCTCGATCGCGTACTCGGCCTGCGCGGCCACGGAGGCGTCGATGCCGAGGACGTCCTGCTCCCAGCCGCCGGTGTCGACCAGCTTGAACCGGCGGCCGGCCCACTCGGCCTCGTAGGTCACGCGGTCGCGGGTGACGCCGGGCTTGTCCTCGACGACGGCCTCGCGGCGGCCGATGATGCGGTTCACCAGAGTCGACTTGCCGACGTTCGGGCGGCCGACGACGGCCAGGACGGGCAGCGGTCCGTGACCGGCCTCGTCGATGGCGCCCTCGACGTCGCCGACGTCGAAGCCCTCCTCCGCGGCGAGCTCCATGAACTCCGCGTACTCGGCGTCGCCGAGCGCTCCGTGCTCGTGCCCGTGCTCGGCCGGGCCGTCGGGCTGGATGTGGTCGTTCATGAAGTCCGTACCTCGTCGTTCATCGTGGTGATCGGTGGAATGCCCCGGTTTCGGGTGATCCACTACTCAAGTGTCGCCTGGCGGCCGGTCAGGCGCCTGGCGTTGTCCAGGTGTGCGGTGAGCTGCTTCTGGATGCGCTCGGTCGCCTCGTCCAGCGCCGTGCGGGTGCGCCGCCCGCTGCCGTCGCCCGCCTCGAACGGGTCGCCGAAGACCACGTCGACGCGGCTGCGCAGCGGAGGCAGCCCCTTCATCAACCGTCCGGGGCGTTCGGAACTTCCCAGTACGGCGACCGGGACGACCGGCGCGCCGCTGCGCACGGCGAAGTAGGCGAGCCCGGCGCGCAGCGAGGCGAAGTCGCCCTCGCCCCGGCTGCCCTCCGGGAAGATGCCGAGGACGCCGCCGTGGTCCAGCACGCCCAGGGCCCGGGTGATAGCGGTGCGGTCGGTGGTCTCCCGGTCGACCTTGACCTGCCCGATGGCGAGCAGGAACGGGTCGAGCGGGCCGATGAAGGCTTCCTTCTTGATCAGGAAATGCGTGGGCCGGGGCGCCACGCCCATGACCATCGGGCCGTCGATGTTGTGCGAGTGGTTGACCGCGAAGATCGCCGGGCCGGTCGCCGGCACCTTCCAGGCGCCCAGGACGCGCGGTCGCCACAGCCCGTACATCAGCCCGACGCCGATACGCCGGCCGACCTCGGCGCCCCGCGCCGACGGCAGCTCGGTCACTTCGCGGCCCGCTTCTCCTCGACGAGGGTGACGACGCACTCGATGACCTGCGTGAGTGTGAGGTCGGTGGTGTCCACCTCGACCGCGTCGTCCGCCTTGGCGAGTGGCGAGGTCTTGCGGGTGGAGTCGGCCGCGTCCCGCTTGACCAGGGCCTCGCGGGTGGCCTGGACGTCGGCGCCCTTCAGCTCGCCGCTGCGGCGGGCGGCCCGCGCCTCCGGGGAGGCGGTGAGGAAGATCTTGAGGTCGGCGTCGGGCAGTACGGTCGTCCCGATGTCGCGGCCCTCGACGACGATGCCCTGCCCGGCGGCCGCGGCGGCCGAGCGCTGGAGTTCGGTGATCCGGGTGCGGACCTCGGGCACCGCGCTGACCGCGCTGACCCTGGAGGTGACCTCCTGGGTGCGGATCGGGCCGGCCACGTCGACGCCGTCGACGGTGATCGTCGGGTCGGCCGGGTCGGTGCCGGAGACGATCTCCGGCTTGCCGGCCACGGCGGCGATCGCGGTGGGGTCGTCTATGTCGATCCCGTTGGTCACCATCCACCACGTGATCGCCCGGTACTGGGCGCCGGTGTCCAGGTAGCTCAGGCCGAGCTGCGCGGCCACGGCCTTCGACGTGCTCGACTTACCCGTGCCGGAGGGGCCGTCGATGGCGACAATGACTGCGGCGCGTTCCACTGTGGGGGCACCTTCCTGATCCGGGGTGGTGGGTGGGGGCGGACGATGCCCCCGACAAGGTTACCGGGCGCGCGTCACTCGTCCGGCCGCCCGGTCGCCCCCGGTCCTACTGGCGCAGCGCCCAGCCCCGCTCCCGCAGCGCCGCCGTGAGGACCGGCGCCGCCTTGGGCTCCACCATCAGCTGCACCAGACCGGCCTGCTGTCCCGTCGCGTGCTCGATGCGTACGTCCTCGATGTTGACGCCCGCCATGCCCGCGTCCGCGAAGATGCGGGCCAGCTGTCCCGGCTGGTCGTCGATGAGGACGGCCACGACCTCGTACGCCCGCGGGGCCGAGCCGTGCTTGCCGGGGACGCGGACCTGACCGGCGTTGCCGCGCCGCAGGACGTCCCGGATGCCGGCGGTGCCCTCCTGGCGTTTGGCCTCGTCGGAGGACTGCAGGGCGCGCAGCGCCCGGACCGTCTCGTCGAGGTCGGCGGAGACGTCGGCGAGCAGGTCGGCGACCGGTCCCGGGTTCGCGGACAGGATGTCGATCCACATCCGCGGGTCGGAGGCGGCGATCCGGGTCACGTCCCGGATGCCCTGCCCGCACAGTCGTACGGCCGCCTCCTCGGCGTCCTCCAGCCGGGCGGCGACCATGCTGGACACCAGGTGGGGCATGTGGGAGACGAGGGCGACGGCACGGTCGTGGGCGTCCGCGTCCATCACCACGGGCACCGCCCGGCAGTGCGAGACCAGCTCCAGCGCGAGGTTCAGCACCTCGGTGTCGGTGTCGCGGGTGGGCGTCAGCACCCAGGGGCGGCCCTCGAACAGGTCGGCGGTGGCGGCCAGCGGGCCCGACTTCTCCCGGCCGGACATGGGGTGGCTGCCGATGTACGCGGACAGGTCGAGGCCGAGGGCCTCCAGTTCGCGGCGCGGGCCGCCCTTGACGCTGGCCACGTCGAGGTAGCCGCGTGCCGCGCCCCGGCGCATGGTGTCGGCGAGAACGGTGGCCACGTGGGCCGGCGGGGCCGCGACGATCGCGAGGTCGACGGGCCCCTCGGGCGCGCTGTCCAGGCCGGCGCCCAGCGCGGCGGCGGTGCGGGCCTGCTCCGGGTCGTGGTCGGCGAGGTGTACGACGACGCCCCGCTGCGTCAGGGCCAGGGCGGCGGAGGTGCCGATGAGGCCGGTCCCGAGGACGAGCGCGGTCCTCACTGGGCGATGTCCCTGCGCAGGGCGGCCGCGGCGCCGAGGTAGACATGGGCGATGTCGGCCCGGGAGCGGTCGGACTCGATGTGGGCGAGGACGCGGACCACCCGGGGCATGGCGCCCTCGACGTCCAGTTCCTGGGCGCAGATCAGCGGCACGTCGACGATGCCGAGCTTGCGGGCCGCGGCCGCCGGGAAGTCGCTGTGCAGGTCGGGCGTCGCCGTGAACCAGACGCTGATCAGGTCGTCGGCGGTCAGCTCGTTGCGCTCCAGGACGGCGGTGAGCAGGGCACCGACCTGCTCGTCCATGTGGCCGGCCTCGTCCCGCTCCAGTTGGACGGCCCCCCTGACCGCTCGTACCGCCACGGCGCTGCTCCTTGCTGGTGTGCGTGTCGTTCCCTGGTCCGTCCAGCGTAGTCAGCCCGCGCGGGACCGGTGCGCGGCGCCCGCCCGCTGAGACGGCCGGGGCGGGCGGGGCGCGGGGGACATCCGGCGGGAGTGCCGGGTCCGCCGCGGGGGCGAGAACGCCTCCGTGCGCCTCTGGACGCCGGGCCGCGGGTCCGCTCTGATGGCAGGACACCCGCCTCGGGGGAGGCCCGTTCATGAAGCGCTCCGGACCACTGCTCACCCTGCTCGCGGGGCTGCTGCTCGGCCTGTTCATGCTGTCGCTCAACGCGACGACGGGGACGAAGAGCGCCTCGACCGCCTACCGCGAGGAGACGCCGGCGGTCACGGTGTCCCCCTCGCCCACGGCGTTCCCGTCCGCCACGACGGCCACCGCGTCACCGTCGCCGACGAAGTCACCCGTCCGGAACGCCGACTACGCCGGCCGTACCGACGACGGCTCCTCCGCCGTGTCCGTCTCCGTGCGCGACGGCAGGGCGATCGCCTACTTCTGCGACGGCCACGACAAGGAGTCCTGGCTGAAGGGGGACGTGGCGGACGACGGCAGGATGCGGCTCACCGACGGGCACGGCGCCGTCCTGAACGGCACGCTCCAGGGCGGACGGCGCCTCCGCGGCACCGTCGACATCGACGGCGGCCGCCACTCCTTCACCGCAGACCGGGCGAAGAAGCCCTCGGGGCTGTACCGGGCGACCGCCACCGTCCGCGGGGCGAAGGTCGACGGCGGCTGGATCGTCCTCGCGGACGGCACGCAGGTCGGCGTCCTCACCCGGGGCGGCAAGCCCTCCCCCGCGCCGCGCGTCGACCCGGCGACCGGCGCGGTGACGGTCGACGGACAACGGCTCACGGCACACCCCGTCACCCCCTGAACCCTCCGGGAGCCGCTCATGACCGCCGACCCGAACGCCGCCACCCAGAGCTTCCCCCCGCCCCGGCCCGCGGCCCCGCACCCCGCCCGCTATCTGGTCCCGGCCCTCGTCGGCGCCGCGGTGGCCGTCGCCCTGGGGGCCTACGGCAAGGTCCACCACCCGGCGGGCACCGCCTTCAACCTCGCGGGGTTCAGCAGCACCGGGGCGGTGAAGTCGTGGCTGGCGTCCGTGGCGTTCCTCTTCGCGCTCGTGCAGCTCGTGTCGGCGCTGATGGTGTACGGCAGGCTGCCGGGCCCCCGTTGGGCCGGCACGCTGCACCGCTGGTCGGGCCGGGCGGCCTTCCTGGTGGCCGTGCCGGTCGCGGTGCACTGCCTGTACGCGCTGGGCTACCAGACGTACGAGACACGGGTGGTGTGGCACTCCCTCCTGGGTTGCTTCTTCTTCGGTGTCTTCAGTGCCAAGATGCTGCTGCTCCGCTCGGAGCGACTTCCCGGCTGGCTGCTGCCGCTCGTCGGCGGGCTGGTGTTCGCCGCCCTCACCGTCGTCTGGCTGACCTCGGCCCTCTGGTTCTTCCGCACCTTCGGAGTGACGACATGACCCAGCACCCGGCGCGCCGCGCCGTCCTTCTCGCGGCGGGCACGGCGGCCCTGACCGCGGGCTGCAGCAAGTACGGCGGCGACGACAGCGGTTCCTCCGGGGCCACCAGTGGCCAGGAGCTGGCCCGGACGGCCGACATCCCGGTCGGCGGCGGCAAGATCTTCGCCGACGAGAAGGTCGTCGTCACCCAGCCGAAGAAGGGCGAGTTCAAAGCCTTCTCCAACATCTGCACGCACGCGCAGTGTCCGGTGGCGAGCGTGTCGGACGGGACCATCAACTGCACCTGTCACGGCAGCAGGTTCCACATCGCCGACGGTTCGGTGGCGCACGCCCCGGCGACGCAGCCGCTGCCCGAGAAGAAGATCACCGTGCGGGGCGACTCGATCCGCCTGGCCTGAGGGCCGCGCGGCCGGCGAGCCGCGCGCCGGGGAGCCGCGCGCCGGGGAGCCGAGCTGGGCGGCACCCGCCGTCAGGCGTCCCAGAGCGCCCCGAGCGTCGCCAGCTCGCTCTGGTACTCGACGCGGTCGGCCCACGCCGCCGGCCAGGCGTCGACGCCCAGGTAGGCGCCCGCGAAGGCACCGGTGAGGCAGGCGATCGAGTCGGAGTCGCCGGAGGTGCAGGCGGCCCGGCGCAGTGCCGTCACCGGTTCGTCGGGGAACAGCAGGAAGCACAGCAGACCGGTCGCCAGCGCCTCCTCGGCGATCCAGCCCGCCCCGGTGGCCAGGCACGGGTCGGCCTCGGGCGAGGCGCCGCCGACGGCCGCCTCCAGCCGTCCGAGGATCTCCAGGCAGTCGTCCCAGCCGCGGGTGATGAAGTGCTCGGCGCTCGGATCCTGGGCCCGGGTCCACAGATCGCCGAGCCAGCGCTGGTGGTAGTGCCCGCGGTTCTCCTCGGCGTACGCGCGCAGCAGTCCGACGAGCGCCTGCGGCTCGGCGCCCTGGGCGAGCAGCCGTACGGCGTGCGCGGTGAGGTCGGAGGCGGCGAGCGCCGTCGGATGCCCGTGGGTGAGACCGGACTGCAACTGGGCCGCGCCGGACCGCTGTTCCTCGCTGAGACCGGAGATCAGACCGAGCGGCGCCACGCGCATGTTGGCGCCGCACCCCTTGGAGCCGATCTGGCTCGCCTCCTGCCAGCGGCGGTCCTCGTCCTGCAGCAGCTCGCAGGCGACCAGGCAGGTGCGTCCGGGGGCGCGGTTGTTCTGCGGCGACCGGTACCAGTCCACGAACTCCTCCCGCACGGCCCGCTCCAGCCGCCCGGGCTCCAGCAACCCCCGGTCCATGGCCGTCCGCAGCCCCCGCCCCAGGGCCAGCGTCATCTGCGTGTCGTCGCTGACGATCGCCGGCGTCGCCAGCTCCATCTCCCGCCACGGGCCGCACGTGGCGAGGATGGACGGCACGTCGTTGAACTCGGTCGGGAAGCCGAGGGCGTCCCCGAGGGCGAGGCCCACCAGGGCCCCGCTCGCGGCGCGCTTGTGGGCGGTGGACGGCGTGACGCTCATGAGAGTGAACCTTCCCGGGACGGTCGGAGCAGGGGCGGATGCAGGGTGGTGGCCGTCCCCGCGCGGTACAGCGCGGCCGGTTTGCCGCGGCCGCCGGTGAGCCGGGCGGCGCCCGGGACCGGTTCGACGAAGCCGGGGGTGGTGAGCACCTTGCGCCGGAAGTTGGGCCGGTCGAGCGCGGTGCCCCACACGCTCTCGTAGACCTGCCGGAGCTCGCCGAGCGTGAACCGGGGCGGGCAGAAGGCGGTGGCGAGACACGTGTACTCGAGTTTGGCGCCGACGCGGTCGTGGGCGTCGCCGAGCATCACGTCGTGGTCGAAGGCGAGCGGCCCGGCCTTGTCGTACGGCGTCCAGCGGGCCTGTGCCGCGTCGCCGCCGCCGTGCGGCTCGGGCGCGTGGGGCAGCAGCGCGGCGAACGCGACGGACACGACCCGCATCCGGGGGTCGCGGCCGGGCTCGCTGTAGGTCCGCAGCTGCTCCAGGTGCAGCCCGGAGACGTCCGACAGGCCTGTCTCCTCGGCGAGTTCGCGCCGGGCGGCGGTCTCCGCGGACTCGTCGGGCAGCACGAACCCGCCGGGCAGTGCCCAGTGCCCGGCGTACGGCTGCTGTCCGCGCTCGACGAGCAGGACGTGCAGGTCGCCCCCGCGGAGGGTGAGGACGGCGAGGTCGACGGTGAGGGCGAACGGCTCGAAGGCGCGCCTGTCGTAGCCCTCGGGGCCCTGGGGCACCGGTCCGCGCCCGGTCACGCCGCCACCCCCTTCACAGCCCACCCGACTAAGAGTCAGGTCGACCATAAAGGGGGTGGGGGTGGCACCACAAGGCCCTGACGCCCGCCCCGGGTCGGGGCGGGCGGGGGGAAAAGGAACCGGCCGGCGGCGGCCGGGTCTCCCGGAGGGCGTCCCCGCACCCCGGGCCCGTTCCGCGGAAGCCGGCCGACGTGCGGGTCCTGCCTGGTCCTAGAGGTCGACCTCCTTCATCAGCATGCCGACCTCCGTGTTGGACAGCCGCCGCAGCCAGCCCGACTTCTGGTCGCCCAGGGTGATCGGGCCGAAGGCCACGCGCACCAGCTTGTCGACCGGGAAGCCGGCCTCGGCCAGCATGCGGCGCACGATGTGCTTGCGGCCCTCGTGCAGGGTCACCTCGACGAGGTAGTTCTTGCCGGTCTGCTCGACGACCCGGAAGTGGTCCGCCTTGGCGTAGCCGTCCTCCAGCTGGATGCCGTTCTTGAGCTGCTTGCCCAGGTCGCGCGGGATCGGGCCGACGATGTGCGCGAGGTAGACCTTCTTCACGCCGTACTTGGGGTGGGTCAGCCGGTGCGCCAGCTCGCCGTGGTTGGTGAGCAGGATGACGCCCTCGGTCTCGGTGTCGAGCCGCCCGACGTGGAACAGCCGCGTCTCGCGGTTGGTCACGTAGTCACCGAGGCACTGCCGGCCCTCGGTGTCCTCCATCGTGGAGACGACACCGGCCGGCTTGTTCAGCGAGAAGAACTGGTACGTCTGGGTGGCGACGGTCAGGCCGTCGACCTTGACCTCGTCGTGCTCCGGGTCGACCCGCTTGCCCTGCTCCAGCACGATCTCGCCGTTGACCTCGACCCGCGCCTGCTCGATCAGCTCCTCGCAGGCCCGCCGGGAGCCGTAACCGGCGCGCGCCAGGATCTTCTGCAGCCGCTCGCCCTCCTGCTCGGCGCCCGGGAAGGTCTTGGGCAGCTTGATGTCCTTCTTGCCCGCGTACCGCTCGCGGTTGCGTTCCTCGGCGCGCACCTCGTACTCGCGGGAGGTGGCCGGCACCGAACGGCCGCGCCCGGTGCCCTGGCCCTGCTTGGGACCGCCCTTGGCGCCGCCGCGCGCGGAGGCGCCGCGCCCGGACTTGGGGCCCTCGTGGGTGGCGCCGGAGCCCACGTCGTAGCGGCGCTCCTCGGGGCGGGGCTTGCTGGGGCGCTGCCCCTGCTTGTCGTCGCGGGCGTTGCCGGCGCCGCGGGGGTTACCGCGGCCACCACTGCTCCCGCTGCGGCCACCGCTGCTCCCGCGGCCACCACCGCTCCCGCCGCGGCCACCACTGCTCCCGTCGCGGCCGCCGCTGTTGCCACCACGGCTCCCGCCGTTGTTTCCGCTGCTGTTCCTGCCGCTGCTTCGCATCAAAGTTCCGTCTAGTCGTCTGCGTCATCTGCCCCCGGGGCATCGGGTGCGTCCGGGTCGAACGACAAAACGCCCTCCTGTGTCTCGGCCTCGATCGCCTCAGCCTCCGGGAGGAAGGGCGCGAGCTCCGGGAGTTCGTCCAGGCCGCGCAGGCCCATCCGTTCCAGGAAGTAGTTCGTCGTCGTGTACAGGATCGCACCTGTTTCGGGTTCCGTGCCCGCCTCCTGGACCAGACCGCGTTGCAGGAGGGTGCGCATCACGCCGTCGCAGTTGACCCCGCGGACCGCGGAGACCCGGCTGCGGCTGACCGGCTGGCGGTACGCCACGACCGCGAGCGTCTCCAGCGCCGCCTGGGTGAGCCGGGCCTGCTGGCCGTCCAGGACGAAGCCCTCGACGGCCGCCGCGAACTCGGGCCGGGAGTAGAAGCGCCAGCCGCCGGCGACGAGCCGCAGCTCGAAACCGCGGCCCTGCGCGGTGTACTCGTCGGCCAGTTCCCGCAGCGCGTCCGCGATCCGCCGCCGGGGCCGCTGGAGGATCCTGGCGAGGTGCTCCTCGGTCGCGGGCTCGTCCACGACCATCAGGACGGCCTCCAGAGCGGGCTTGAGGTCGAGGTCGGCGACGGTGCGCGACCCCGCGGGTACGTCGGTGCTCTCCTCGCTCACGCCTTCTCCTCCTCGGGCCGCCCGGACTCCTCCGGTTCCTGGGGCGGCCGGTCGAACTCGTCGGTCACCACCGGGCCGGCCTCCCCCGCCCCGCCGGTCCAGCGCACGAGCAGCTCGCCGAGGGCGATCTCCTGGTCGAGCGCCACCGCCTTCTCGCGGTACAGCTCCAGCAGGGCGAGGAAGCGGGCCACGACGGTGAGGGTGTCCTCGGTGTCCTCCACGAGCACGCGGAAGCTGGCCTCGCCGAGTTCCCTGAGCCGCGCGACCACGATCCCGGCCTGCTCCTGCACGCTGACCAGCGGCGCGTGGATGTGGTCGACGTACACCTGCGGCCTGGGCCGGGGCTGCATCGCCTTCACGGCGAGCTTCGCGAAGCCCTCGGGGCCGATGCTGATGACGACCTCGGGCAGCAGCCGCGCGTGATGGGGTTCCAGCCCGACGGTACGGGGGTAGCGCCGGGCCTCGTCGTCGAGGCGGTGGTTGAGGATGTCGGCGATCTGTTTGTACGCGCGGTACTGCAGCAGCCGGGCGAAGAGCAGGTCCCGGGCCTCCAGGAGCGCGAGGTCGGCCTCGTCCTCGACCTCGGCGGCGGGCAGCAGCCGGGCCGCCTTCAGGTCCAGCAGCGTGGCGGCCACGACCAGGAACTCGGTCGTCTGGTCCAGGTCCCAGTCCGGTCCCATCGCCCTGATGTGCGCCATGAACTCGTCGGTGACCTTGGACAGGGCGACCTCGGTGACGTCGAGCTTGTGCTTCGAGATCAGCTGGAGGAGCAGGTCGAAGGGCCCCTCGAAGTTGGTCAGCCGCACCGTGAAGACACCGTCACCGGGCTCCTCGGCCCCGACTCCGCGAAACCGGCCCTCGGCGGCAGCCCCGACGGGCCCGGGCGCCGCCTGGTCCGGGACCGGGGCCTCGGGTGCCGGGAGCCGGACCTCCGGTGCCGGAACCTCGGGGCCGGCGGCCTGCTCGGCTCGCCCTCCGGCGGGCGTGTCCCCTCCGGGGGGCGTGTCCCCTCCGGGAGGCGTGTCCCCTCCGGGAGGCGTGTCCCCTCCGGGAGGCGTGTCCCCTCCGGGGGGCGGGACCTCGGGTTCCGAGGGTTCCTCCGCTACGGCGGCCTCGGGTCCCGGAGTGGTCCCGGGGCCCCTCCCCAGCGCACGCCGACGGCCGGCGGAGGCGCCGGGGACGGAGGCGGGAGGGTCGTTCGAGGTCATGGCCCCCGCAGGCTACCGTTACCGCCCGCGCAGTCGCCGTACGAGAATGCTCGCGTCTCCCCGGGACTCCAGATCGGCCAGCACGACGGCGACCGCCTCACGGACGATCCGCCCGCGGTCGACGGCGAGCCCGTGTTCACCCCGGAGCACCAGCCGCGCGTGCTCCAGGTCCATCAGTTCCTCGGCGGAGACGTACACCGTGATCTTCTCGTCATGGCGTTCGCGCCCACTGGGGCGGCGCGAGGGCGACCGGCCGCGCTTGCGGGACTGGCCCGCGGCAGAACCTTCCTGCGCGTCCTGACGTGGTCCGGAGCGGTCCCCGTCCCGGCTCCGGGACTCCCCGGAGCCGGCGTCGGCCGCGACGTGTTCCGCGCCCTCGCCGTCACCGCCCCGCACGGGCACGGACTGCGGCGCGTCCTCCCCGGCCGCCGCCCCGTCGCTCTCGCCCGCGGGAGCGGGCACCCGGGCCTCACCGTTGGCCCCCCGCCGGGGAGTGGACGCCTGGAGCGCCATTCCCCCTGTCGTACGGAACAGTTCGTCGGCCCCCGGCAGACTCACTCGGCGTGACACCGGGCGAGCACCTCCCTGGCGAGCTGGCGATAGGCGGCGGCACCGACGGAGTTGGAGGCGTACGTGGTGATCGGCTCACCGGCGACCGTGGTCTCCGGGAAGCGGACCGTGCGCCCGATGACCGTGTGGTAGACGTGGTCGTCGAAGGCCTCGACCACCCGCGCGAGCACCTCACGGCTGTGCACCGTGCGGGAGTCGTACATGGTCGCGAGGATGCCGTCGAGTTCCAGCTCCGGGTTGAGCCGCTCCTGGACCTTCTCGATGGTCTCGGTCAGCAGCGCCACACCGCGCAGGGCGAAGAACTCGCACTCGAGCGGCACGATCACCTTGTGCGCGGCGGTCAGCGCGTTGACCGTGAGCAGGCCGAGCGAGGGCTGGCAGTCGATCACGATGTAGTCGTAGTCCGCCATCAGCGGCTTGAGCGCCCGCTGCAGGGTGGACTCGCGCGCGACCTCGCTGACCAGCTGCACCTCGGCGGCGGACAGGTCGATGTTGCTGGGCAGCAGGTCCATGTTGGGGACCGCCGTCTTCAGGAGGACCTCGTCGGCCGCCATGCCCCGCTCCATGAGCAGGTTGTAGACGGTGAGGTCGAGCTCCATCGGGTTGACACCGAGACCCACCGACAGCGCGCCCTGCGGGTCGAAGTCCACGAGCAGCACACGGCGGCCGTACTCCGCGAGCGCGGCACCCAGGTTGATGGTCGACGTGGTCTTGCCGACGCCGCCCTTCTGGTTGCACATCGCGATGATCTTCGCGGGTCCGTGATCCGTCAGCGGCCCCGGGATCGGGAAGTACGGCAGCGGGCGCCCGGTCGGGCCCACGCGCTCACGGCGCTGGCGGGCGGCGTCGGGCGCGAGTGTGGCCGCGTACTCGGGGTCGGGCTCGTACTCGGCGTCGGGGTCGTAGAAGTGACCCTCGGGCAGTTCGTCGTAGGCGGCGAAATGGTTGTGGGGCGCGCCACTTCCGTCGCCGACCGTGGCGTTCACGTGATGGCCATCCATGCTCTGGTGTGCTGACTGAGTCACCCCTGAGGTCCGGTGACTCTGGTGGGCTGCGAAGGTGCGCACAGCGACGGAGCCGACAGCCTCGAACCCCTCGGGGCCCTGGCCCTGTGCAGGCATTCCTGGTTGACCACCCCCGGGAGAAAATGTCGACTCATTCACAAGTCGTCTTACCTCCTTGGAGACCAGGAAACTTCTAGACAGGTCAGCGAAACACCATGCCGACGGTTGGCGACTCTATGGCGTGTCGGGCGTCCGCAGCAACACAATCCGCCGGACCCGGCAGGATGTGTCGGCAATGAAACATCCCTCTGTCAAGGGCGTACGGCCGTCGCACGGCAGGTTTCACCGGTGTACGAATCGGTTCAAGGGTTACGTTCGAGGCGAGTTGACCGAGAGCCGCAAAGTGACCATACACACATCCGGCCGGACCTCATCGAGCAAGGTCCGGCCGGGTGCGCGGTGTTGACGACCTCTGTTGACGTATCGCCTTTTGGCCTGCGCCGACTTGGTGCCGGGGCTCAGCCGAGCAGGGTCTCCAGCTCGGCGTGCTCCAGGCCGTGCGCCTCCGCGACCTCCTGGTAAACAACCTTGCCGTCATGCGTGTTGAGGCCCTTGGCCAGGGCCGCGTCCCGGCGCAGCGCCTCGGCCCAGCCGCGGTTGGCGAGTTCGACGATGTACGGCAGCGTCGCGTTGGTGAGCGCGTAGGTGGAGGTGTTGGGCACCGCGCCCGGCATGTTGGCGACGCAGTAGAACACCGAGTTGTGGACCGGGAAGGTCGGCTCGGCGTGCGTGGTCGGACGGGAGTCCTCGAAGCAGCCGCCCTGGTCGATCGCGATGTCGACAAGGACACTTCCGGGCTTCATCCGGGAGACCAGTTCGTTGGTGACCAGCTTCGGGGCCTTGGCGCCCGGGATGAGCACCGCGCCGATCACGAGGTCGGCCTCCAGGCATGCCTTCTCCAGCTCGAAGGCGTTGGAGACGACCGTCTGGATCTTCGTGCCGAAGACCCGGTCCGCCTCCTTGAGCTTGTTGATGTCACGGTCCAGCAGCGTCACGTGGAAGCCCATGCCGATGGCGATCTGGGCGGCGTTCCAGCCCGAGACGCCGCCGCCGATGACGACGGCCCGGCCGGCCAGCACGCCCGGGACACCGCCGGGCAGCACACCGCGGCCACCGTTGGCGCGCATCAGGTGGTAGGCGCCGACCTGCGGGGCCAGCCGGCCCGCGACCTCGGACATCGGCGCGAGGAGCGGCAGCGCGCGGCTCGGCAGCTCGACCGTCTCGTACGCGATCGCCGTGGTGCCCGACTCCAGGAGGGCGTCGGTGCACTCCCGGGACGCGGCCAGGTGCAGGTAGGTGAAGAGCGTCTGGTCCTTGCGGAGGCGGTGGTACTCCTCGGCGATGGGCTCCTTGACCTTCAGCAGCAGGTCGGCGGCGGCCCAGACCTCGTCGGCGGTGGGCAGGATCTGCGCCCCGGCGGCGACGTACTCGGCGTCCGTGATCGAGGAGCCGAGCCCGGCGCCCAGCTCGACGACGACCTGGTGACCGTTGCGCACCAGCTCGTGCACGCCGGCGGGGGTGATGGCCACCCGGAACTCGTTGTTCTTGACCTCGCGGGGGATGCCGACCTTCACGTGGATCACGGTCCTTGGCTCAGAGGATGTGGGGCAATACAACACATACCCAGGCATGCGGGTGCACACCGGGAGACACCGCTGGGAAGGTGCGGCAGAGCCAGTCTAATGAAGGCGTTCTCCCTGTCTAGCCTTTCATTGCATCAATCTTCGCCGGGTGTACTGCGGATTTCGTAGGTGTTAGCGCGCTGTTCCACCTTCGGAACCCCTGGACTGCGGCCTCACGGCCCCCGCTTCGGGCCCCGCGGCCTCCGTGGCGGACCCCGTCGACCCGGGCGCCGGATCCGGCGCCGCGGCCTTCGTTCCGGGTGCCTCGGCCCCGGGATCCGGCGCGGGAACGCTCTCCCGGGGGTCCTCGGCCAGCAGCCGCTCGGCCGCGCCCCGGTGCAGACGGGCCGCCACGGGATCGCCGAGGTGCTCCAGGGTGTCGGCGAGCCGCAGCTGCAGTGCTGCCTGGAGACGCACGTCCTCGGCCCGGCGCGCCCACTCCACCGCCTCCTGGCAGGTCCGCAGCGACTCGGCGGGCCGCCCCGCGTACTCCTGGACCCGGGCCAGTTCGCTCAACGCCCGCGCCTGGGCCGCCACATCGCCGTTCTTGCGGTATCCGGCGACCGCGGCCCGCCAGTTGCGCAGCGCCTCGCCGTAGCGGCCCGCGTAGGTGTGCGCGGCGGCGATACGGCCGTACAGCCGGGCGGCCTCCGCGCGCTCGTCCCGGGCCAGCCGCTGCGCCAGCGCCCGGCCGTACCAGTCGGCGGCCCGGTCGAAGTCCCCGAGCTCCAGATGGGCGCCGCCGACGGATTCCATCGCCCGGCCGGTCGCGTACGGGTCGTTCGCCTCGCGCCCGGCGTCCAGCGCCGCCCGGTAGCGGGCCAGCGCCTCCGTGGTGCGGCCGGTGCGGGCGTCCAGGTCGCCGAGGTTCAGCAGGGCCGCGGCCTTCTCGCGGGGCAGGCCGCGCCGCTCGGCCACGTCGAGGACGAGCCCGTGAACGCCGTACAGGTCCGGAGCCGCCGCCCGGGTGCCGAAGTGGGCCACCATCGCCCGCACCAGCTGGGACATCAGACGGCGGGCCAGGGTGTCCAGCTCCCCGTCGGCGACCGCGAGCCGCACGGAGGCCAGCAGGGCGGGCCGGCCCACCCGCAGCCACTCCTCGGCCGCCCGCGGGTTGGGGAACCGCAGCGAGCGCGGCATGCCGAGCAGCTTCTGGCGGGCCTGCGGACTGTCGGTCTCGGTGATCGCCCGGCAGGACTGGAGCAGCCGCACCGTGCGCTCCAGCATGCGGGCGCGGGCCAGCTGGAGTTCCGCCGGACGGTCCTGGGTGTCGGCGAGCGCTCGCAGCAGGGGCTGCAGGCAGCCGGGGACCTCGTACCGCGGCAGCGGCGACTCGACGGCCCGCAGCAGACCGAGGGCGACGAAGTCGTCCAGGGTGGTGCGGGCGCCGCTGACCGAGCAGCCGGCGAGCGCGGAGGCGGTGTGCGGGTCGACCAGGCCGGCCGGGGCGAGGGAGAGCAGGCGCAGCATCCGGGCGGCCGGTCCGGACAGGGAGGCGTGGGCGAGCCGCAGGACACGGCTCAGCGGTGTTCCCTCGTCGCTCTCGGCGTGCAGGTGCTTGGCGAGGTCGGCGACGGCCGCCGTGGGGCGGGCGGCGAGCCAGCCGCCGGCCAGGGCCAGCGCGGCCGGCTCGGCCCGGCACACCTCGACCAGGTTCTCGGCGGCGCGGGGGTCGACGGTGACGCGGACCGAGCCGGTGCAGCGGCTCAGCAGTTCCAGGCCGGACTTGGTGTCGAGGCCGCCCAGGGTGCAGGGCCTGACGTCCGCGATCCCGGTGAGAGGGCCCCCGGAGACGGCGACGACCAGGCACTGCGGAGCATCCGGGAGCAGGGCGTCGACCTGCTCGGCGTCGGCGGCGTCGTCGAGCAGCAGCAGGACCCGGCGGTCGGCGAGGGCCGCGCGGAAGGCGGCTGTCAGGTCGTCCTCGGCGGCTCCCGCGGGGGCCGGCAGGCCGAGGGCGTCGAGCAGGTCGCGGGCGGTGCGCTCGGTGGGGACGGGGGTGCCGTCGGGCTCGCTGAGCCGGGCGCGGAGCGTCCCGCCGTCGTAGCGGTCCGCGACCTGCCGGACGAGTTCCTCGGCGAGGGCCGTGCGGCCCGAGCCGGGCCGGCCCGCGATGAGGAGCACGCGTGCGCGGGGGGCCTTGCGGCCGGAGAGGGTGTCCAGACCGGCGCGCTCGATGTCGGCGCGGAGTTCCTTCAACTCCCGTGTGCGGCCCACGAACGGGGCCTGTTCGGGAGCGTGTTCCGACAGCCGTACGCCGTCCGTGTCCACCGCCTGATCCGTCACGGGCCACACTCCCGTCCCACCGCACGCGCAAGCCCGCCGGGACTCCGGTTCGGGCGTTTCCAGAGCCTAGTTCACGCTCTGCTACCTCCCGGGCGGAGCGCGGCGGGGACGTCCCCCGATCGGATCCGCCGATGGTCACACCGGAAGGGAGCGTGTGTTCAGGACTCGAACGGACGGGCGGGCCAGGGTGCCTCCGCCGGGCGCAGCGCGTCGAGCCCGTCGCCCTGCTCGGCGGCGACCAGCGAAAGCACGCCCACCACCAGGCAGTTGTTGTGCAGCTCGCCCGCGAGCACCCCGCGGACCAGTTCGGTCACCGACACACGCGACAGCTCCATGTCGGCCTCCTCGTCCTCGACCTCGAAGCGGTCCCCGTCGGCTTCCGACAGGTCACGGGCCAGGAAGATTCGTACGGCCTCGTCGCAGCCACCCGGGGTGGTGTACACGTCGGTGAGCACCCGCCAGTCCCCGGCCTTGACGTGCGCCTCCTCGTACAGCTCGCGCTGGGCGGCGTGCAGCGGGTTCTCGCCGGGAACGTCGAGCAGGCCGGCCGGGATCTCCCAGAGCTTGTGCCGCACGGGGTGGCGGTACTGACGCAGGACCAGCACGCGCCCCTCGTCGTCGAGGGCGAGGACGGCGACCGAGCCGGGGTGGACCTGGTAGTCGCGGTGGACCACCGTGCCACCGGGCATGACCACGTCGTCGGTGCGCACGGAGGTCTTGTTGCCCACGAAAGGCGTCTGCGTCGCCCGGATCTCCCATTCCTCCGGGGTGTCCCTGATCGTCATGCCCTGTCCTCCCAGACGTACCGACCCGTGTGCGAGGCCGCGCGTGAAAGCGGCCGGGGTGCCCACCTTTTGAAGGTTTGCGCCCCGGCCACCGTACAACCGGTGTGTTACTCCGAACTCTTCCCCGCCGCCGCGACCGTGCGCTGGACGGCCGCCTTCACCAGTCCGGCGAACAGCGGGTGCGGCCGCGTCGGGCGCGAGCGCAGCTCGGGGTGCGCCTGGGTCGCGACCAGGTAGGGGTGGACCTCGCGCGGGTACTCGACGTACTCGACGAGCTTGCCGTCCGGGGAGGTGCCGGAGAAGACGATGCCGGTCTTCTTCTCCAGCTCCGCGCGGTAGTGGTTGTTCACCTCGTAGCGGTGGCGGTGGCGCTCCTCGACGTACTCCTTGCCGTCGTACACCTCGCGCACGATGGAGCCCTCGGCCAGCTTGGCCGGGTACATGCCCAGGCGCATCGTGCCGCCCATGTCGCCCTCGCCGGCGACGATGTCGAGCTGCTCGGCCATGGTGGAGATGACCGGGTGGGAGGTGGCCGCGTCGAACTCGGTGGAGTTGGCGTCCGGGATGTCGGCCAGGTTGCGCGCGGCCTCGATCACGATGCACTGCAGGCCGAGACAGAGGCCGAGCAGCGGAACACGGTTCTCGCGGGCGTAGCGGATGGCGCCGACCTTGCCGAGCACCCCGCGGTCGCCGAAGCCGCCGGGGATGCAGATGCCGTCGACGTCACCGAGCTGCTGGGCGGCGCCGGCCGGGGTCCGGCAGTCGTCGGAGGTGACCCACTTGATCTTCACGCGGGCCTTGTTGGCGAAGCCGCCGGCGCGCAGCGCCTCGGTGACCGAGAGGTAGGCGTCGGGCAGGTCGATGTACTTGCCGACCAGGGCGAGGGTGACCTCGTGGTCGGGCCGGTGCACGCGGTCGAGCAGGTCGTCCCAGGTCGTCCAGTCCACGTCGCGGAACGGCAGGTCCAGCTTGCGGACGACATAGGCGTCCAGGCCCTCGCCGTGCACGGTCTTCGGGATGTCGTAGATCGAGCGGGCGTCGGGGCAGGCGACCACGGCGTCCTCGTCGACGTCGCACATCAGCGAGATCTTGCGCTTGATGGCGGTCGGGACCTCGCGGTCGGAGCGCAGCACGATGGCGTCCGGCTGGATACCGATGTTCCGCAGGGCCGCGACCGAGTGCTGGGTCGGCTTGGTCTTCAGCTCGCCCGAGGGACCGATGTACGGCAGGAGCGAGATGTGCACGACGAAGACGTTGTCCCGGCCCACCTCGTGGCGGACCTGGCGGACGGTCTCCAGGAACGGCAGCGACTCGATGTCGCCGACCGTGCCGCCGACCTCCGTGATCACGACGTCCACCTCGTCCGTCGCCATCCGGCGGATGCGGTGCTTGATCTCGTTGGTGATGTGCGGGATGACCTGCACGGTGTCGCCCAGGTACTCGCCGCGCCGCTCCTTGGCGATCACCGTCGAGTAGACCTGTCCTGTAGTGACGTTGGCGGAGCCGTCCAGGTCACGGTCGAGGAAGCGCTCGTAGTGTCCGATGTCCAGGTCGGTCTCGGCGCCGTCGTTGGTGACGAAGACCTCACCGTGCTGGAAGGGGTTCATCGTGCCCGGGTCGACGTTCAGGTACGGGTCGAGCTTCTGCATCACGACGCGCAGGCCCCTGGCCTTGAGCAGCATCCCGAGACTCGAGGCGGTCAGCCCCTTGCCGAGCGAGGAGGCGACACCCCCGGTGACGAAGATGTGCTTGGTCGTCGTGGATTTGGGCGTCATGGCCAAGAGGGGGCTCCCGTGGTCGCGGTCTGGGGTGCGGTACGGCTGCCGACCGGGAATCTCCGGGGGTGCCGTCGCTGCGGTTCGGGGGTTTCTTGCCCACCGGTCCACGGGCTACCAGGGTATCAGCGCCCGGAGGAGATGGCTTCCGGCCACGCACCGTGCACCCGCCGGCACGGACCCGCCCCTGGTCACGTGGTTCTCACCGGCCGCTCACCCGTTCGGCCCCTCCGGGTTGCCCGGAGCGGCACGCAGATCATCTACGTGCGTCGTATCCTGCTCGGACACTCGCTGGCGAGCCCGCCCGGCAACAGGGCACCACCCCCCGCCCGTACGCCCCGGAACAACGAGAGTTCGCCAGTTCGTTGAGCGGAGATTGTCGTTTTGCCATACGGCACGAGCGGCTGCTTTGCTTCACCGCTCAACGACGCATGACACATTCCCCCTGACCGCAAGAGCGACAGCCCCCCGCTGGGGGCGACGTGGCCGTTCGACTGGAGTTGCACGTGGCCGGGCGCATCGAGGACTACGCACTCATCGGAGACATGCAGACCGCCGCACTGGTCTGCCGGGACGGCACGGTGGACTGGCTCTGCCTGCCCCGCTTCGACTCGCACGCCATCTTCGCCGGTCTGCTCGGCACCGAGGAACACGGCTTCTGGCGGCTCGGACCCGCCCACGCCTCCGACGCCCAGCCGCCCACCGCGGCCCGGCGCGGCTACCGCGGCGACTCGCTGATCCTGGAGTCCGAGTGGGACACCCCGCGCGGCACGGTCCGCGTGACCGACTTCATGCCCCCGCGTGACGGCGCCCCCCAGCTGATCCGGATCGTGGAGGGCCTCTCGGGCCGGGTCCCGATGCGCTCGGCGCTGCGGATGCGTTTCTCCTACGGCCGGGTGGTGCCCTGGGTGCACAAGCACGAGGGCCGCACCGTCGCCGTCGCCGGCCCCGACTCGGTCTGGTTCGACACGCCCGTGGAGACCTACGGCAAGTCGCTCACGACGTACGCCGACTTCACGGTCGCGCCGGGGGACCGGATCGCGTTCACCATCTCCTGGGAGCCCTCGCACAAGCAGCCACCGCCGCTGCCGGAGCCCGAGCAGTCGCTGGAGGCGACGGAGGAGTTCTGGCGCGACTGGGTCGACCACTGTACGTACCACGGCCCCTACCGCGAGGCCGTGGTCCGCTCGCTGATCACCCTCAAGGCGCTGACGTACGCCCCCACCGGCGGCATCGTCGCCGCGCCCACCACCTCCCTGCCCGAGGAGATCGGCGGCGTCCGCAACTGGGACTACCGCTACACCTGGCTGCGGGACGCGGCGATCACCCTGTCCTCGCTGCTGCGCACCGGCTACCGCGAGGAGGCCCGCGCCTGGCGCGAGTGGCTGCTGCGGGCCGTCGCCGGCGACCCCGAGAACCTGCAGATCATGTACGGCATCGCCGGCGAGCGCGAGCTCGGCGAGGCGGAGCTCGACTGGCTGCCCGGCTACGAGAACTCCGGACCCGTCCGGGTCGGCAACGGCGCCGCGCACCAGCTCCAGCTGGACGTGTACGGCGAGGTCACCGAGGCCCTGCACCTGGCCCACATGACGGGCCTGGCCCGCAACGACTACGCCTCGGTGCTCCAGCTCAAGCTGATCCGCTACCTGGAGGACCACTGGGACGAGCCGGACGAGGGCATCTGGGAGGTGCGCGGCCCGCGCCGCCACTTCGTGCACTCCAAGGTCATGGCCTGGGTGGCGGTGGACCGCACCATCAAGCTGATCGAGTCCGGCGACGCGGACGGCCCGCTGGAGCGCTGGCGCGAGCTGCGCGACGACATCCACCGGGACGTCTGCGAGCGGGGCTACGACAAGGAGCGCAACACCTTCACGCAGTCCTACGGCTCGAAGGAACTGGACGCCTCGCTGCTGCTGATCCCGCAGATGGGCTTCCTGCCGCCGGACGACAAGCGCGTGATCGGCACCATCGAGGCGATCCAGCGTGAACTGTCCACCTCGGACGGCTTCATCCTGCGCTACCCGACCGACGGCCAGGCCGAGGGCGTCGACGGCCTGCCCGGCGACGAGGGCGCCTTCCTCGCCTGCTCCTTCTGGATGGCGGACGACCTCGCGATGATCGGCCGGGTGGACGAGGCCCGCAAGCTGTTCGAGAAGCTGCTGGCCCTGCGCAACGACCTCGGCCTGCTCGCCGAGGAATGGGACCCGCGCCTGCAGCGCCAGGTCGGCAACTTCCCGCAGGCCTTCAGTCACGTCCCGCTCATCGACACGGCCCTGCGCCTGACGGCGTCGGGAGCCTACGGCGGCTGAACAGGACCGACCCGCCGGGCCCGCCTACGCTGGAGCCAACAGCCCCTGCACGGAAGGGGGCGCCCATGGCCTCCCCATCGAAGGCGGGCGCGGCGCTGTCCGCGCTGCGCGAGGACCTGGTCGGCGACGTGCTGACTCCGGGTCACCCCGGCTACGACGAGGCACGGACCGTTTTCAACGCGATGATCGACCGGCGTCCGGCGGTGATCGCCCAGTGCGTGGACGAGGCCGACGTCGTGCGTTCGGTGCGTTGCGCCCGTGACCTCGGCCTGCCCGTGGCGGTGCGCGGCGGCGGGCACAGCGTGGCGGGTACGGCGGTGAACGACGGCGGTCTGGTGGTGGACCTGCGTCACATGCGCGCGGTCACCGTCGATCCGGCGGCCGCCGCGGTACGGGTGGCGGGCGGCGCCACGATGAGCGACATGGACCGGGCCACCCAGCCCCACGGCCTGGCGACCACCGGCGGGCGGGCCTCCACCACGGGCGTGGGGGGCTTCGTCCTCGGCGGCGGCACCGGCTGGCTGGACCGCTGCTGCGGTCTGGCCGCGGACAACCTGCTCGGCGTCGAACTGGTCACCGCCGACGGCGGCCGGATCCACGCGAGCGCCGACGAGAACCCCGAGCTGTTCTGGGGTCTGCACGGCGGCGGGGGCAACTTCGGCATCGCCACCGCCCTCACCCTGAAGCTGCACGAACTGCCCGGGTTCTCCCTCGCTCTGGTGGTCTTCCGCCCCGAGGTCGGCCCCGAGGTCGTCCGCACCTACCGCGACCTGATCACGGCCGCCCCGGACGAGGCGGCGGGCGGTGTCATCTACTTCACCGGCCCGCCCGAGGACTTCGTACCGCCCCACCTGGTCGGCAGGCTGGTGTGCGGGGCGCTGCTGACGTACGCCGGCGGCGAGGAGGACCTGCGCAAGCTCGCCGAGCCGCTGCTGGCGCTGCCGCACGAGTCGGAGATGGTCGGGGCGATGCCGTACGCCGATGTGCAGTGCATGCTCGACGACCCGCCCGGGATGCGGAACTACTGGTCGGCGGAGAGTCTGACGGGCGCCCCCGACGACCTCGTGGACGTCTTCTGTGCCCGCGCGGCCACCCTGCCCTCGCCGACCGGCACCCAGCACGTGCTGTTCCCGCAGGGCGGCGCGATCGCCTCCGGGCCGGCCGGGTACCCGGTGCCCTACCGGGACGCGCCCTGGGTGGTGCATCCGTTCGCGATCTGGGAGGACCCGGCCGACGACGAACGGGCCGTCCAGTGGGTCCGGGACGTGCGCGCCGACGTCCGGCCGTGGAGCACCGGGGCGGTCTACCTCAACTTCGTCGGCGACGAGGGCCCGGACCGGGTGGTGGCCGGCCTGGGCGCCGAGAACACGCGGCGGCTGGCCGAGCTGAAACGGCGCCACGACCCGGACAACGTGTTCCGCTTCAACCACAACATCAGTCCGGCGCCGACGCCGTGAGCGGTCCGGGGGGCCGTGATCGTTCCCGCGGGGGCCCGGAGATGTCCTGGTGGCGTCCGCGCGGGTAGCGTCCGGCTCATGGACAGCGGCGCGGACAGCAGATTCGACACCCGGGGCGCGGGGATCACCGTGCAGCGGGCACTGGAGCTGCCCGGACTGCGCAGCGGGCTGCCCGAGATCATCGCGGGCGCCGACCGGTTGCAGCGCACGGTGCGCTGGGTGCACGCGGGCGAGGTGCCCAACATCGCCTCCCTCCTCAAGGGCGGCGAGCTGCTGCTGACCACGGGCTACGGCCTGGGCACCCGTCCTGCCGAGCAGCGGGCGTTCGTGCGCACCCTCGCCGAGCGCGGCATCGCGGCCCTCGTGGTGGAGCTCGGCCCGCGCTTCACCCGGCTGCCCGCCGCGCTCGTCGACACGGCACGGGCGAGTGGGCTGCCCCTGGTGCAACTGCACCGCGAGGTCCCGTTCGTGGCGGTCACCGAGGAGATCCACACCGAGATCGTCAACGGCCACTACGCGCTTGTCCAACGGGCCGAGGAGGTGCACCGCCGGTGTACCGAGGCGCTGCTCGGCGGCGGCGGAGTCCCCCAGGTGCTCGGCATCCTGGCCGACTTCAGCGCCAACCCGGTGTTCCTGGAGACGACGGACGGCCTGCTCCTGTACGCCGCCGGCGCCGGTCCCGAGGGCGCCGACCCGCTCCAGGTCTGGGAGGGACTGCGCGCCCAGCACCGGGGCACGCCGCCACCGGCGGGCTCGCTGCTGGTGGACGTGCCCGGCGGCGGCCCCGGCACGGGTTCGGTCCGCGCGCGGCTGGTCCTGCTGCCGGTACGGGCCCCGCTGGCGCCGGTCCACCGGATCGCCGTGGAACGGGCCGCGAGCATCCTGGCCGTGGTGCTGATGCAGGCCCGGCAGGAGGAGGAACTGGCCGCGCGCGGGCGCGGCGACTTCCTCACCGACCTCGCGGAGGGCCGGGTCGCCGCGCAGGACGCGCCCGCGCAGGCACGCGTTCTGGGCTTCAGGCCGGGCGACGGCCCGCTGCTGCCGGTGGTGATGGGGCTCGGCGACGCCCTGTCCTCGGGCGGCGGCTGGGCGGTCCTGGCGCGCGCGGTCGGGGAGGAGCTGGCCTCGGTGGGGGTTCCGGTCCTGCTGGGGGTACGACCGGTCGAGGGCCGCGTCCCGCTGCTGCTGGGCCTGCGGTCGGAGTCGGAGCGCCCGGCGGTCGCGGACCGGGTCGCGGCGGCGCTGCGGGCGGGTGTGGAACGGGCCGGGATCCAGCGGCCGGGGGCTCAGCCGCCGGTCGTGGTCGTCGGGGTGGCCGGGGGCTGGGCGGCGGCCTCGGCGGGGTTGCGGCACGCGGCGGAGACGGCGACCGCGGCGCAGGGCCTGTCGGACCGGCCGTGGTACGACGCGCGGCGCCTGGACATCGACCTGCTGCTGTGGCGGCTGCGCGACCATCCCGACCTGGCGGCCTTCGTGGACCGCGCGATCGGCCCGCTCCGCGACCACGACAGCCGCTCCCGGCCGCCACTGCTGCCCACCCTCCAGACGTACCTGGCGCATGCCGGCCGCAAGGCGGAGACGGCACGCGAACTGCACCTCAACCGGCAGACGCTCTACAACCGCCTCGCCCGGATCGGGGAGTTGCTCGGCACCGACCTCGACGACCCGCAGACGGTCCTGGCGTTGAGCCTCGCGCTGCGGGCACGCCGGCACGTGTCGTAGTGCGGGTCGGACGGAGGGAGCCCTCAGACGAACGGTCGCGGCTGGGTCAACTCGTCGTAGACACTCAGCACCTGGGCGACCGTCTCGTCCTCGGTGGGCCAGCTGGCGGCCTGCAGGGTCCCCCGCTCCCGCAGGAGTTCGCACCGCCGGGGATCACCGAGCAGCCGTACGACGGCGTCCGCGAGGGCGTCCGGATCCTCGCCGGGCACGAGTTCGGCCGCGTCGCCGACCAGGTCGGGAACACCGCCGACCGCCGTGGCGACCAGCGGCACGCGCGCGAGCAGGGCCTCCTGGGCGAGCACCGACCGCGATTCCCATCGGCTGGGCAGTACGGCGAGGTCGGCGGCGGCGAGCAGGTCGGCCACGTCGTCCCGCCGGCCGAGGAGCCGTACCGGCAGCCCCTCGTCCTCGATCCGCCGCTGGAGCACGGCCCGCAACGGCCCCTCCCCCGCGATCACCACGAGCGGCACCGGGTCCAGCCGGCGCCAGGCGCGCGCCGCGTCGAGCAGTGTGTGGTAGCCCCGGTGCGCGTCGAGGGAGCCGACGGCGATCAGCAACGGCCTTCCGGTGGCGCCGAGTTCGGCCCGGAGCTTGGGCCGCAGCCGGTCGGGGTCCTCGTGCTCCGGGGCGGGCCCGGGTCCGGGGATCGTCACCGCCGCGAGCCGTGCGTCGCGTGCTCCGGTGCGGCGGGCCCGGTCCACCAGGTCCGAGGTGGTGGCGAGGACCACGGAGGCGGCCTTCACGACCCGGCGCTCCAGCAGGCGCAGCAGATGCGCGCGGGCCCCCTCGGCTTGTGCGCGGTCGTGCCAGGTGACGACCAGCGGGGTGCGGCGGCCGCTGAGCGCGAGCACGGCGCGGAAGGAGGCGTGCAGTCCGTGCGCGTGCACCAGGTCGGCGTCGGCGCACGCCGCCCGCAGCGCGGCCACGGAGGCCGGGTCGCTGCTGCGCGGCACGTGCACGTGTTCGGCGCCGGCACCGGTGAAGTCGTAGGAGTGATCGGCGTCGGCGGGGGCGCACACCGTGACCCGCACGCCCCGTGCGGCGAGCCCCAGGGCCAGGGAGCGCACATGCGCGCTGCTGCGGGCGTTACCGCCGCCCAGCACCTGCACGGTGCGCAGCGGCGGCCGGCCGTGCGGTGCGGGGCTGCTCACGGGCGTCACGTGGCCGGGGCTCCTGGTTCGGCGTCGGGCGGACACGAGGAAACGTACAGAAGGTAGCGAACGGAGGGGCGTACCGCGCGCTTCCCCGCGTGCTGCGTGCCAGACCAAGGATGCCAGGCCGTACGGGCGTTCCGGCAGCGCCGGGAACTCGAAAACCCGGCGACGCGCCCCGGCGGGTCACTCACACGAGTGAGGGAACCGTTGGTTCCGCGCACACCGCACGCCCCCTGGAAACCGAACACGCCCCCGGACCGGGTACTTCGTCCGCGTGTGACGCCCGTGCGCCCGCGCCCGCCCTGTCCGCGTGCACGGACCGCCCCGGGCGTCCCGTCCCCGCCCGCTCCCTCAGCCCTGGCCGTCGCGGCGGGCCGTCGCCAGCAGTTCCTCGGCGTGGGCCCGGGCGGTCTCGGAGTCCTCCTGGCCGGCCAGCATCCGGGAGAGTTCCCGGACGCGTTCCTCGCCCTCCAGCACCTTGACGCCGGAGCGCGTCACCGACCCGTCGTTCGTCTTCTCCACCAGGAGCTGCCGGTCGGCGAAGGCCGCCACCTGCGGCAGGTGCGTCACGACCACGACCTGCGCGGTCTTCGCCAGCCGCGCCAGCCGCCGTCCGATCTCCACCGCGGCCTTGCCGCCCACGCCCGCGTCGACCTCGTCGAAGAGGTACGTCGGCACCGGATCGGTGCCGGCGAACACGACCTCGACGGCCAGCATCACGCGGGACAGCTCACCACCGGACGCGCCCTTGGCGATCGGCCTCGGCGGCGCGCCGGGGTGGGGCGCCAGCAGCAGTTCGACCTCGTCCACGCCCGAGGGCCCGTACCCCACCGTGCGTCCGCCGACCTCGACCCCCTCGGGGTCCTCGGTCTGCCGGATGTCGAAGGACACACGCGCGTGCGGCATGGCGAGAGAGGCCAGCTCGGCGGTCACCGCGGCCGCGAACCGCTCCGCGGTCTCCGTCCGCGCGTCGGTCAACGCCTGTGCGAGCCCGCCCAGTTCGGCCCGCAGCGCGTCCCGCTCCATCGTCAGCTCGCCGATCCGCTCGTCGTCACCGTCGAGCTCGGTGAGGCGCGCGGCGCTCTGTTCGGCCCAGGCGAGGACCGCGGCGACGTCCTCGCCGTACTTCCGGGTCAGCGCCCCCAGTGCGGCCCGCCGCTCCTCCACGGCCGACAGCCGCAGCGGGTCGGCGTCGAGGTCGTCGGCGTACCCGGCCAGTTCCCCGGCCACGTCACCGAGCAGGATGCCGATCTCGCCGAGCCGCTCGGCGAGCGCGGCCAGCGCCGGGTCGTGCGAGCGTACGGCGTCCAGCGCCCGGTGCGCGCCCGCGACGAGGGTGGCCGCGTCGATGCCCTCGGGGTCCTCGGGATTGCCCGCGAGCGCGGCGTGCGCGGCCGTCGCGGCGGACGCCAGCGCCTCCGCGTGCCCCAGCCGCTCCGCCTCCTCGGCGAGCTCCACGTCCTCGCCGGCGCGTGGTTCCACGCCCGCGATCTCGTCGAGCCCGTAGCGCAGCAGGTCGGCCTCCTGGGCCCGTTCCCGCGCGCGTGTGGTGATCTCGTCGAGCTCGACGGCGACGGCCCTGAGCCGCCGGTAGGCCTCGGTGTACTTGGCCAGCGGCACGGCGACGGCGTCCCCGGCGTACCGGTCGAGCGCCTGCCGCTGCCGGGACAGCTTGAGCAGCCCCTGCTGGTCGGTCTGCCCGTGCACGGCCACCAGGTCGTCGGCGAGCTCGGCCAGCAGCCCCACCGGCACGGACCGTCCGCCGAGGTGGGCCCGCGAGCGGCCCTCCGCGGAAACGGTACGGCTGATGAGCAGCGCCCCGTCGTCGAGCTCCGCGCCCGCCTCCTCGGCCCGCAGGACCGCCGAGGCGCCCGGAGGTACGGCGATCCGTCCCTCCACGACCGCGTTCTTGGCGCCGATCCGCACGAGCGCCGGGTCGGCGCGTCCGCCCAGGAGCAGCCCCAGGCTGGTCACCACCATGGTCTTGCCCGCACCCGTCTCACCCGTCACGGCGGTGAAACCGGGCGACAGCTCGACGACCGCGTCGTCGATGACTCCGAGCGACCGTATCCGCATCTCCTCCAACACGGACACGACCTTACGAGGTCGGGGGCGGGACGTGCGACGGCGGCCACCCCACAGCGGCGAAGCCCCAGGTGGACGAACGCATACGGGTCGCTCATGTCACCCGGGCGAGTGCACCGGCCCGAGGGGCGCGGGGAACCGTGCGATCAGCCGTAAACCCCTCGCAGCCGCGCAAAACACCCCGCCCGCCGTTCGGGGCGTCAGTGCGGCGCCCCCCGCCACCCGGACACCGGCAGCGCGAACTTCGCGACCAGCCGGTCGGTGAACGACGCGTGATGCAGCCGGGCCAGCCGCACCGGCACGGCCCCCCGCCGCACCTCGACCCGCGCGCCCGGCGGCAGCTCCACGGTCCGCCGCCCGTCGCACCACAGGACCCCCGGCGGGATGTGCGGCAGGACCTCCACCGCCAGCACCGAGTTCGGCGAGGTCACCAGGGGCTTCGCGAACAGGGCGTGGGCGCTGATCGGCACCATCAGCAGGGCCTCGACCTCGGGCCACACCACGGGCCCGCCGGCCGAGAAGGCGTACGCGGTCGACCCGGTCGGGGTCGCGCACACGATCCCGTCGCACCCGAACCCCGTCACCGGCCGGCCGTCGATCTCCAGCACGACCTCCAGCAGCTTCTCGGCGGAGACCTTCTGCACGGCCGCCTCGTTCAGCGCCCAGTCGGTGTGCACGATGTCGCCGTTGCGGTGCACGACCACATCGACGGTCATCCGCTCCTCGACCTCGTAGGACTTGGTCACCACGCGGTCGACGACCCGGTCCAGGTCGTCCCGCTCGGCCTCGGCGAGGAACCCGACCCGCCCGAGGTTGACGCCGAGCATCGGCACCCCGGAGGCCCGGGCGAACTCGGCGCCGCGCAGCAGTGTGCCGTCACCGCCCAGCACGATGAGCAGCTCACAGCCGTCGAGGCACTGCGCGGTGGCCTCCCCGACCAGCTCCACCTCGCTCGGCAGCGGCAGGTCGCGCGCCTCGGCCTCCAGGACGCGCACGCCGATGCCCTCGCGCAGCAGACCCTTGACGACGAGTTCGGCGCTGCGGATGGCGGCGGGCCGCCCGGTGTGGGCGAGCAGGAAAACAGTACGAGCTCGGTTCTCGGTCAACACGGCCCCTCCGCCACTGCACGGTCGACATCGGCCGGGTCGAGTTCCGGTGCCCCGGCCCGCAGCCACAGAAAGTACTCGACGTTCCCGGAGGGTCCGGGCAGCGGGCTGGCGGTGACCCCCCGCACCCCGAGCCCCAGTTCCCCGGCCCGCGCGGCGACCCCGCGCACGGCCTCCGCCCTCAGCTCCGGACTGCGGACGACCCCTCCACTGCCCAGCCGCTCCTTCCCCACCTCGAACTGCGGCTTGACCATCATCACCAGGTCGGCGTCCGGCTTCACACATCCCGCCAGGGCGGGCAGCACCAGCCCGAGCGGGATGAAGGACAGATCCCCCACGACAAGATCCACAGGCTCCCCATCGATCACTTCAAGCGTCAACTCGCGTACGTTCGTACGGTCCTTGACGGTGACGCGTTCATCGCTCTGCAGAGACCACGCGAGTTGGCCGTATCCGACGTCGACGGCGACCACGTGCGCGACCCCCGCCCGCAGCAGTACGTCGGTGAAGCCTCCGGTGGACGCGCCGGCGTCCAGCGCCCGCCGGCCCTCGACCACGAGCCCGGCCGGTCCGAAGACCGCGAGCGCGCCGGCCAGCTTGTGGCCGCCCCGCGACACGTAGTCCGGGTCCCCGTCGTCGGCCGCGACCACGATGGCGGCCGCGGTCTCCACCTGGGTGGCCGACTTGGTCGCTACGGTCTTGCCGACGGAGACCCGCCCGGCGGCGATCAACTGTCCGGCGTGCTCGCGCGAGCGCGCGAGCTTGCGGCGGACCAGCTCGGCATCGAGGCGGCGGCGTGCCACTCCTGCCACGTTCGGTTCAGCTCCTGTGGTGGTACGTCGACGGGGGCGCCGGAGGTCCCGGGCGGGCGTCGAGCGCGGTCAGCGCGTCACGCAGCCCCCGGTGTACATCCTCGTACACCTCGGCGTGTCCGTCGGTGGTGAGGTGGTCGGCGTCGGCCAGGCGCTCCAGCCGGGCGTCGACCTCGGGGTCGCCGGTGGGGGTGCGGGCCACGCCCAGCGGGGCGGGACCGGCCGGGTCGTACTCCGGTTCGGGCGGAGCCTGCGGCCCCGCGGCCGCCGCTTCGTCCCGGGCCCCGGCCTCGGGCACTGAGTCGCTCATGCCCCGACGCTACCCCGAAGCACTGGGGTACCGTCGGTCGCGATGGCGACGACTGAGGAGTGCCGTGCCGCACTCGACAAGCTCTCGGACACCATGGCGGGCGCCGAAGGGGACGTGGCGGAGGCCGCGGCCCTGGACCGCTCGCTGAGCTGCCGTGTCACCGACCTGGACATCACCTTCGTCGGCCGCCTCACCGGCGGCCGGATCGTGGTGAACGACACGCTCCAGGGTCCGCCGCGCGAGAAGGCCGAGATCAGACTGACGATGACCGGCGACGACCTCGTGGCGATGGTGAACGGCGAGCTCAACTTCGCCAAGGCCTGGGGTTCGGGCCGGGTGAGGCTGGAGGCGGGCCTGCGGGACGTGTTCCGCCTCAGGAAGCTTCTGTAGCGGCCGCCCGCGAAGTCCCGTGGGCCGCCCTCAAGAGGCTTCCGTGGCGGACGCCTCGCGGACGCCGGCACGAGCTGTGGCCCGTGCCCTGCGGGCGGCCGGCACCACCAGCGGCGTGCCCGTCTCCGGGTCGTCGATCACCTGGCAGCGCAGCCCGAACACGCCCTCGACCAGCTCGGCCGTGACGATGTCGCCCGGCGCGCCCTCGGCGATGACCTCGCCCTCGCGCAGCGCGATGAGGTGGGTGGCGTACCGCGCGGCGTGGTTGAGGTCGTGCAGCACGGCGACCAGCGTGCGCCCCTGCTCCTCGTGCAGTTCGGCGCACAGGTCGAGGACGTCGATCTGGTGCTGGATGTCGAGGTAGGTGGTCGGCTCGTCGAGCAGCAGCAGCGGTGTCTGCTGGGCCAGCGCCATGGCGATCCACACGCGCTGCCGCTGACCGCCGGAGAGTTCGTCCACGTACCGGTCGGCGAGTTCGCCGACGCCGGTCTGCGCCATCGCCTCCCGGACGATCCGCTCGTCCTCGGCCGACCACTGGCGCAGGATGCCCTGGTGCGGGTAGCGGCCGCGGCCGACGAGGTCGGCGACGGTGATGCCGTCCGGGGCGATCGAGGACTGCGGCAGCAGCCCCAGGGTCCGCGCGACCTTCTTCGCCGGGAGCGACTGGATGACCTGCCCGTCGAGCAGCACCCGCCCCTGGCTCGGCCTGAGCATCCGTGACAGGGCCCGCAGCAGCGTGGACTTGCCGCAGGCGTTCGGCCCGACGATCACCGTGAAGGAGTGGTCGGGTATCTCGACCGACAGCTGCGCGGCGATGACACGCTGGTCGTAGGCGAGGGTGACGTCCTCGGCGGACAGGCGGTTCACGGTGCTCCTCTGGTTGGTCGGTCCGCTGCGGACACTGCTGCCGGCGCTCATATCCGGCCCGCCCTGCGCTCGGTGACCAGCAGCCACAGCAGGTAGACACCGCCGAGCACACCGGTGACCACACCCACGGGCAGCTGGTCCGCGCCGAAGGTCCACTGCGAGACCCAGTCGGCGGTGACCAGCAGCGCGGCGCCCATGCACAGGGACGGCAGCAGGTTCGGGCCGGGCGAGCGGGTCAGCCGCCGGGCGAGCTGCGGCGCGGTGAGCGCCACGAAGCCGACGGGGCCGCAGGCGGCGGTGGCGGCCGCGGTGAGCAGTACGGCGGCCACCATCAGCACCAGCCGTACGCGCTCGACGCGCACCCCGAGGGCGTGCGAGACGTCGTCGCCCATCTCGGTCATCCGCAGCCCGCGCGCGTGGGCCAGCACCAGCGGCACGAGGACGGCGCACAGCGCGAGCAGCGGCCAGACCTGCGTCCAGTCGCGGCCGCTGAGGGAACCGGTCATCCAGACGACGGCACGGGATGCCTCGACGATGTCGGAGACGGTGAGCAGATAGCCGTTGACCGCCGTGAGGACCGCGGACACACCGATGCCGACCAGCACCAGCCGGTAGCCGTGCACGCCCTGCTTCCAGGCCAGCAGGTAGATCGCGAGCCCGGTCACCAGACCGCCGGCGAGGGCGCCCACGGTCACCTGGGCCGCGTCGCCGGACATCAGCACGATCACCACCAGCGCCCCGGCCGTCGCGCCCTGCCCGAGGCCGAGCACGTCCGGACTGCCCAGCGGATTGCGCGAGATGGACTGGAACAGGGCCCCGCCCAGCCCGAGCGAGGCGCCGACCAGGAGACCGACGAGGACCCGCGGCAGCCGCAGTTCGTTGACGATGAGTTCCTGCCCGGCGGTGCCGTCGCCCGCCAGGGTCCGCAGGACGTCGGCCGGCGGGATCGGGAAG
This sequence comes from Streptomyces sp. NPDC043878, assembly GCF_056435735.1. Classification (NCBI taxonomy): domain Bacteria; kingdom Bacillati; phylum Actinomycetota; class Actinomycetes; order Kitasatosporales; family Streptomycetaceae; genus Streptomyces; species Streptomyces sp. NPDC043878. The sequence continues at coordinate 6,713 of NZ_JBWKDW010000043.1, read as the reverse complement.
TCGCCGGTGCCGATGAGCACGACGCTCGCGGTGAGCGCGACCAGCAGCAGCAGCACGACCACGACGAGGGCGCGGACGTCCACCCGGACGGAGAGCCCGCCCGGCGTCCTGAGGACACGGTTGGTCCGGGTGGTGCTCACAGCTGGGCCGTCCTCCGCCGTCGTACGAGAAAGATGAACACCGGGCCGCCGATGAGCGCGGTCACGATCCCGACCTGGAGCTCGGCCGGCCGGGCGACCACCCGGCCGATGACGTCGGAGCCGAGCAGCAGCACCGGCGACAGGAGGGTCGCGTACGGCAGGATCCAGCGCAGGTCGGGCCCGGTGAAGGAGCGCACGGCGTGCGGAACCATCAGCCCGACGAACACGATCGGCCCGCACGCGGCGGTCGCGGCCCCGCTCAGCACGGTGGCCGCCAGCATGGACAGCGCCCGGGTGCGGTTCAGGTGGGCGCCGAGGGCCTTGGCGGTGTCGTCGCCCATGGCCATGGCGTTGAGCGGCCGGGCGAGGGCGAGGGCGAGGAGCGTGCCGGCCGCGAGGAACGGCAGCACCTGCACGATGGTCGAGTCGCTCGCGGACGCCAGTGAGCCCACGGTCCAGAACCGCATCCGGCCGAGCGCCGCGTCGTCGCTGATCATCACGGCCTGGAGATAGCCGTAGAGCGCGGCGCTGATCGCCGTACCGGCGAGGGCGAGCCGGACCGGTGTCGCGCCCCGGCTGCCGCCGAGGAACCAGACCAGCGCCCCGACCGCGGCCGCCCCGCAGAACGCGAACCACACATAGCCGCTCAGCGAGGTGACGCCGAGGAAGGTGATGGCGGTGACCACGGCGGCGGAGGCGCCCGCGTTGATGCCGAGCAGCCCGGGATCGGCCAGCGGATTGCGGGTGAGCGCCTGGAGCACCGCCCCGGACAGGCCGAGCGCGGCGCCGGCCAGCAGTCCCAGTACCGTCCGCGACAGCCGCTCCGACACCACGACGTCGCCGTAGGTGCCGGAGTTGTGGAACAGGCCGTGCCAGACCTCCCCCGTGGACAGCTGTTTCGCCCCGACCGCGATGCTCGCCAGTGCGACGAGCACCAGGGTCGCGGCGGAGACCAGCAGGCCAAGAGCGCGCACCGCCCGTCGGGTTGGGGGCGCGGGGGCGGTGTCCGCGCGCTGTTCGGGAGGACTGTCGACCAACACCCGGTTAGGTTAGCCTACCCTCGCAAGCCACCGTGCTCCGGAGGCCGTGCCCGGGCCCGGGCGGCCCACCAGGCCCGCCGCCGGACGGCTCACCACTCCAGCCGCGCCAGCGCCTTCCCCGGATCGAGCTCGCAGACACCCTCACCGGCCGCGGTCCAGGCCGCCGCGCACAGCGCCCGCAGCCCGTCGACGGCCTCGCCCTCGCCCTCCAGCTCCAACTGCTCCGTACCGGCCGTCGCCGTCCAGCCACCACACCGGAACCCGTCCCCCTCCGCGGTGACCTCCGGCTGCCCGGTGAGCAGGCCGCGCAGGTCGGCGTCGACATAGGTCGGCCGGTGCTGCGGCGGCGCCGCGAGCAACTGGGGCGCGTCGGTCACACCGGTGAGGACGAGCAGCGAGTCGACCTCGCCGTTGAACGCGCCCTCGATGTCGGTGTCCAGCCGGTCCCCCACCACCAGCGGCCGCTCGGCCCCCGTGCGCAGGATCGTCTCGCGGTGCATGGGCGGCAACGGCTTCCCCGCGACCTGGGGTTCGGCACCCGTGGCGATCCGCACGACCTCGACCGCCGCGCCGTTGCCCGGGGCGATCCCGCGTGCGCTCGGAATCGTCAGGTCGGTGTTGGAGGCGTACCACGGCACCCCGCGCGCGATGGCGTAACTGGCCTCGGCGAAGCGGGACCAGGGCAACTCGGGCCCGCCGTAACCCTGTACGACGGCCACCGGATCGTCGTCCGCCGACTCGACGGGTTCCAGCCCGCGTTCGCGCAGCGCGACCCGCAGCCCCTCCCCGCCGATCACCAGCACCCTGGCCCCGGCCGGCACCTGCTCGGCGATCAGCCGCGCCACGGCCTGCGCCGACGTGATGACGTCCGACGCCTCGGTGGGGATGCCGAGTTCGCCGAGGTGACCGGCGACCGCGTCGGGCGTCCGCAGCGCGTTGTTGGTCACGTACGCGAGCCGCATCCCGCCGGACCGGGCCGTGGCGAGCGAGTCGACCGCGTGCGCGATCGCGTCACCCCCCGCGTACACCACCCCGTCCAGGTCGAGCAGCGCCGTGTCGTACGCCTCGCTCAGGGCCCGGTCACTGCCGTCGGGCTTCGTCCTGACGCTCTGGCTCATTCCACATCGCTCCTCGTTCGTCCGCTTTCCCCGATCATCCCGCATGCCACCGACACACGTACGATGCCGGGATGAACTCAGCAGGTCACTCGGAAGCAACGACGCCCCGGGGCCTGGAACTCACCCCGTTCCGAGGCCTGCGGTACGACCCCGACCGGGTCGGCAGCCTGGCCGCCGTGACGTCCCCTCCGTACGACGTCGTGGTCCGCCCCGACGGACTGTGGCACCTCCAGTCCGCGGACCCGTACAACATCGTCCGGCTGATCCTGCCCCAGGCGACCACTCCGAGTGTCCGCAACGAGCAGGCCGCCGACACCCTGCGCCGCTGGCAGGCCGAGGGGATCCTCACCGCCGACCCCGAACCCGGCCTGTACGTCTACGAGCAGCGCCACGACGACGGCATGCTCCAGCGCGGGATCATCGGTGCCCTGCGGTTGTCGGACCCGGCCGACGGCGTGGTCCTGCCCCACGAGGACGTCATGCCGCACGTCGTCGCCGACCGCGCGGCCCTCATGCGCGCCACCTCCGCGAACCTCGAACCGCTGCTCCTGACCTACCGGGGGGACGCCACGGCGACCGCCGCCGCCGAGGCCGTCGAGCGCACCGCCGGACAGCCGCCGCTCCTGTCCACGACCACGGAGGACGGCTTCGGCCACCGCCTCTGGTCCATCACCGATCCGGCCGACCTGGCCCGTGTCCAGGCAGACCTGGCCCGCCACCAGGCCCTCATCGCCGACGGCCACCACCGCTGGGCCACCTACCGGCGTCTACGCGCGGAGCACGCCTCGCCCGGCCCCTGGGACTACGGCCTGGTCCTCCTGGTCGACACGGCCCGCTACCCGCTGCGTGTCCGCGCCATCCACCGGCTCCTGCACGGCCTGCCGGTGTCCGCGGCCCTGGCCGCCCTGGACGGCCTGTTCCGCGTCCGCCACCTGGACGAGCCGCTCGCCACGGCTCTGGAGACCCTCGCGGACGCGGCCTGCGCGGGCAACGCGTTCCTCCTCGCCGGCGACGGCGCCTTCCACCTGGTCGACCGCCCCGACCCTGGGCTCCTGGCCCGGACCGTCCCGGCGGACCGCCCGGCGGCCTGGCGCACCCTGGACGCGACCGTCCTGCACGCCACACTCCTCGACCACGTGTGGCACATCCCCGAGGACTCCCCCGCCCACATCGCCTACATCCACGACACGGCGGCCACGGTCGAGAAGGCCGAACGCGACGGCGGTACGGCCGTCCTGCTGCACCCCGTCCGCGAGGAGGTCGTCCGCGACCTCGCCCGCCAGGGCGTGACGATGCCCCGCAAGTCCACGTCGTTCGGCCCCAAACCGGCCTCGGGCCTGGTGCTGCGCGCGCTGGAGGTCTGACACACGAAAGGGGCGGGATCCCGTTGCCGGGATCCCGCCCCTTTCACTCGGTGCGATCAGTCCTTGTCGCGGTCGGCCTCGGCGCCGGTGTCTGCCTCGGCCTCGGCCTCGGCTTCAGCGTCAGCGTCAGCGTCGAGAGCGACGTCGGGTCGGACATCGGGTTCGACGTCGTCGGCCGACTCATCGGCGACCGACTCGTCGTCGTCGGCCGCGTCGACATCGACTGTGTCGGCATCGACGTCGGCGTCCGCATCCGCATCGGCATCGGCGAGGTCATCGGCGGGCTCGTCGTCGAGGTCGCCCTGAACGTCGTCGTCGAGGTCGTCCTCGTCGTCGGCCGAGGCGGCTTCCCGGAGCTCTCCTTCGGCGAGGACCTCGCCCTCGCCGTCCTCGTCGAGCGCGTCCACGAAGTCCACGCCGTCCAGCTCGGCCAGCCGGTCCGAGGCGTCCGTGCTGCCGTCCTTGTCGGCCTCCACGGCCTTCGCGAACCACTCGCGCGCCTCGCCCTCACGCTCGGCCGCGAGCAGCGCGTCGGCGTACGCGTACCGCAGTCGCGCGGTCCACGGCTGCACGGAGTTGGAGGCCAGTTCGGGGCTCTGCAGCGTCACGATGGCCGCGTCGAGCTGCCCCATGTCGCGCCGGGCGCCGGCGGCGACGAGCCGCATCTCCACCTGGCCGGCCTTGTCGAGCTTGTGCACCTCGGGGGCCCCGGCCATGTCGAGCGCCTTCTCCGGCCGCCCGAGTCCGCGCTCGCAGTCGGCCATGACGGGCCACAGCTCCACGCTGCCGGTCATCCGCCGCGCGGCCCTGAACTCGGCGAGCGCCTCGCTGTACTTCTGGTTCGCGTACGCGGCGAACCCGGCCGCCTCACGCACCGCCGCGACCCGGGACGCGAGCCTCAGGGCCACCCGGGAGTAGCCGTAAGCACCCTCGGGGTCCTCGTCGATCAGCCGGGCGACCATCACCAGGTTCCTCGCGACGTCTTCCGCGAGCCCCTTCGGCAGGCTCTGCAGCTCCTGCCGTACGTCCTTGTCGATCTCCTCGCCCGTGACCTCCTCGGGAATCGGCAGCCGCTTGATCGGCTCCCGGTCCCGGTCCCGCTCGTCACGGCCCCGGAAGCCCCCGGGACGGTCGTCGCCCCTGCGGTCATCCCGGCCACGGAACCCGCCGGCGCGGGCGTCACGCCGTCCGGCGAAGCCCCCACGACCACGGTCGTCACGGCCCCGGTCGTCCCGCCCGCGGAAGCCGCCGGGGCGCTCGCCACGGCTGTCGTCCCGCCGGAAGCCACCGCGGTCACCCCGCTCGCCACCCTGCCGGTCGTCACGGCGGTCGTCACGGCGGGGGAAGCTCCCACGGTCGTCACCCCGACGTTCGTCGCGCCGGTCGTCCCTGCGGTCGTCACGACGCGGGTAACTCCCACGGTCGTCGCCGCGACTCTCGTCACGTCGGTCATCGCGACGGTCGTCACGGCGGGGGAAGGTACCTCGGTCGTTGCCACGGTCGTCGCGCCGGGCAGGTGCCCGGTCGTCGGTACGACGGAAACCGGGGCGCTGGCCCTCACGGCGGTCGTCACGACGGTCATCCCCACGGTCGTCACGGCGGCCGAAGGCGGGGCGCTCGCCCCGGTTGTCGTCACGCCGGTCGTCCCTACGGAATCCACCGCGGTCGGGCCGGTCGCCGCGGTCGTCACGACGGAAGCCGCCGGGACGGTCGTCACGGCCGCGGAAGCCACCGCGGTCGCCGCGGTCGTCGGTGCGGCGCTCGTCCCGCCGCTCGTCACTTCGGAAGCCGCCACGGTCGTCGTCCCGACGGAAGTCACGGCGGTCGTCGTCTCCGCGCCGCTCACCGCGGTCGTCACGGCGGAACGGGGGACGCTCCCCGCCCTGGCCGGCTCCGCGGTCCCGGTCGTCGCGGCGCGGACCGAACGAACGGTCGTCGCGTCGGGGCCCGGAAGGACGGTCGTCACGACGCGGCCCGGAAGGACGGTCGTCACGGCGGGGACCCGACGGACGGTCGTCGCGCCGGAAGCCGCCCGGACGGTCGTCGCGACGCGGACCACCGGAACGGTCGTCGCGCCGAGGCCCGGAAGAAGGTCGGTCATCGCGACGCGGACCACTGAAAGGACGGTCATCGCGGCGCGGACCACTGGAGGGACGGTCGTCACGACGCGGACCACTCGACGGACGGTCGTCCCGGCGCGGACCACTGAAAGGACGGTCATCGCGACGCGGACCACTCGACGGACGGTCGTCCCGGCGCGGACCACTGAAAGGACGGTCATCGCGACGCGGACCACTGGAGGGACGGTCGTCGCGACGCGGACCACTGGAGGGACGGTCGTCACGACGCGGGCCGCTGGAGGGACGGTCGTCACGGCGGCCGTAAGTGCCACGATCGCGGTCGTCACGGGGACGGAAACCGCCACGGTCACCGCGGTCGTCGCCGCGCCGGTCGTCACGGCGGTCGTCACGGCGTGCATAGCCGCCACGGTCACTACTGCGGTCGGGGGCACGGTCGTTGCCGCGCTGCGGACCGCCGCGGAACCCGCCACGGTCGTTGCGGTCACCACGGTCACCACTGTCCCGTCGCCGCTGGTCGCGCTCCGGTCGGTCGTCGGGAGAGTTGGTGGACATGGGTGACTCCTGTCTTCGGTACCGCAAGTCATTCTCGCGCAGCCGGGTAGCCGGCGCGCCCTGGAAAAAACAAAAGGACCCCTGGTCCCAGCTGAACGCTGGTGACCAGGGGTCCTCCAAAGATTGTTCGGCGGCGTCCTACTCTCCCACAGGGTCCCCCCTGCAGTACCATCGGCGCTGTAAGGCTTAGCTTCCGGGTTCGAAATGTAACCGGGCGTTTCCCTCACGCTATGACCACCGAAACTCTATTGGTTTCGAGCGAACAAGCACACTTTTCAGTTGGTGTTCTGCTCAAAGCCGACAACGGTCGTTGTCTCAGAACTAACACAGTGGACGCGAGCATTTGAGGACAAGCCCTCGGCCTATTAGTACCGGTCACCTCCAGCGGTTACCCGCCTTCCAGATCCGGCCTATCAAC
>NZ_JBWKDW010000042.1:0-45998 GCF_056435735.1 Streptomyces sp. NPDC043878 | reverse complement strand
TGGCCACCGACAACCCGATCCCCCAACCCCCCTTCTGGGGCACCCGCGTCGTCAAGGGCATCCAGCTCAAGGAGTACGCCACCTGGCTGGACGAGGGCGCGCTGTTCAAGGGCCAGTGGGGCCTCAAGCAGGCCCGCACCGGCGAGGGACCCACCTACGAGGACCTCGTCGAGACCGAGGGCCGGCCCCGGCTGCGCGGTCTGCTGGACACGCTCCAGACGGAGAACCTGCTGGAGGCCGCCGTGGTCTACGGCTACTTCCCTTGCGTGTCCAAGGACGACGACCTGATCCTCCTGGACGAACAGGGCAACGAGCGCACCCGGTTCACCTTCCCCCGCCAGCGCCGCGGCCGCCGGCTGTGCCTGGCCGACTTCTTCCGCCCGGAGGAGTCGGGGGAGACGGACGTCGTGGGGCTCCAGGTGGTCACCGTCGGCTCCCGGATCGGCGAGCGGACCGCGCGGCTGTTCGCGGCCGACGCCTACCGCGACTACCTCGAACTGCACGGCCTGTCCGTCCAGTTGGCTGAGGCGCTCGCCGAGTACTGGCACGGCCGGGTGCGTTCGGAACTGGGTTTCGCCGGTGAGGACCCCGGCGCGATGGAGGACATGTTCGCCCTCAAGTACCGCGGCGCGCGCTTCTCCCTCGGCTACGGCGCCTGCCCGAACCTGGAGGACCGCGCCAAGATCGCCGAACTGCTCCGGCCCGAGCGCATCGGCGTCCAGCTCTCCGAGGAGTTCCAGCTCCACCCCGAGCAGTCCACCGACGCCATCGTCATCCACCACCCGGAAGCCAAGTACTTCAACGCCAGGTGACACCCGGCACGACAGGAGCACGGAGCCTCGGCAGGCCCCTCACGGCTCCGGGGCGGAACACCCGGGGCCCCGCAACACGCGCGATGATCGGGAAAGCCGCACACTGATCGGATAAGTCGTACACTGGTCGGTCCACCGCAGGCCGGTTCCCCCAGGGGAACCGGCCTGGTCGTCCCTCAAGGAGGTGCGCCAGGATGACCAGCACGGTCCCCGCGCTCGGAACCCGTACGGCCGAAGGCTCAGCCCTGCAGGCCGTTCTCCTCGACATGGACGGAACCCTGGTGGACACCGAGGGGTTCTGGTGGGACGTCGAGGTCGAGATCTTCGCCCGCCTGGGCCACCCCCTCGACGACTCCTGGCGCCATGTCGTGGTCGGCGGCCCCATGACCCGCAGCGCCGGCTTCCTGATCGAGGCGACCGGCGCCGACATCACCCTCCCCGAGCTCGCGGTCCTGCTCAACGACGGCTTCGAGGAGCGCATCCGCAGCAGCCTCCCGCTGATGCCGGGCGCCGCCCGGCTGCTGGCCGAACTGGCCGCCCACGAGATCCCCACCGCCCTGGTCTCCGCCTCCCACCGGCGGATCATCGACCGGGTCCTCACCTCCCTCCGGCACCCCTTCGCGCTGACGGTCGCCGGCGACGAGGTCCCGCGGACCAAGCCGCACCCCGACCCGTACCTGTTCGCCGCCGCCGGACTCCGTGTCGATCCGGCCAGGTGCGCGGTCGTCGAGGACACCGCGACCGGCGTCGCCTCGGCGGAGGCGGCGGGCTGCCACGTGGTGGTGGTGCCCTCCGTGGCCCCGATCGGCCCGGCCGCCCGGCGCACGGTCGTCGGTTCCCTCGAAGAGGTCGACCTGGCATTCCTGCACGGACTGATGACGGAAATGCGCTAGCCGTTCACCCAGCGTGCGGCCGGATAGCCGGGAATTCACCGACGCCGGGATCGAAACAATTCGCTACCTGCCGGATGGCCGAATTCCGGTACGGCCCCACGCCCCCGCGACTGTGACCTTCCCCACGCGAAGAAGGGTCGACAGTCACCACCCGGTGTGCTGTTCACCCCGTTTCGGACGCCGAGGACGTGCCCTTGTGTCCCGATTGATGGAACGCTGCACTAATCCTTCCCCTGTCGGGTTTTCGGTCTGTCCACACCCGGTTTCGCTCCGTGATGGGCCCTCGACCGCGATGACGGCGAACTCCCGTGCCGGTCCGGACTAACCTCGTCGCGAGAACCTCGCCCCTACCCCCGTGATCCGCCGCGACACCCCTGCATGCCGGGTACACGGACCTGAACAGCTCTGGAGAAACTCGAGCATGAACCGCAAGACTTTGGTGCTGCCTGCCGTGGTCGGCCTGCTCGCTCCGGTGCTCGCCGCCTGTGGCGGGTCCGGAAGCGGAAGCGGCGGAGACGCGATCAAGGTCGGCACCACTGACCGGTTCATCGCCTCCAAGGACGCGCCGGCCCCCCTCGACCCGGCCTACGCCTACGACGTCGGCACCTGGAACATCCTGCGCCAGACCGTGCAGACCCTGATGATCCAGCCCAAGGGCGAGGGCGACCCCGTCCCCGAGGCGGCGGAGAGCTGCGGCTTCACCGACAGCGGCAACGAGCGCTACGCCTGCAAGCTGCGTGAGGGCCTCAAGTTCGCCAACGGCGACGCCATCACCGCCGCGGACGTCAAGTACTCGATCGACCGGGCCCTCGCGATCAAGGCCGACAGTGGTGTGTTCGCCCTGCTGTCCACCATCGACACCGTCGAGACCCAGGGCGACCGCGAGGTCATCTTCCACCTCAAGACCGCCGACGCCACCTTCCCGTTCAAGCTGTCGACCCCGGTCGCCGGCATCGTCAACCCCGACGACTACGCGAAGAACAAGCTGCGCGACGGCTTCGACGTGGACGGCTCCGGCCCCTACACGCTGCGGGCCGAGGTCAAGAACGACGAGATCACCAACGCCGTGTTCACCAAGAACCCCCACTACAAGGGGGCGCTCAAGGTGAACAACGAAGAAGTCGACATGCGTTCCTTCGAGACCGCGGACGCCATGGGCGACGCCCTCGCCAAGGGCGACCTCGACGTCATGACCCGCACCATGTCCCCGGCGCAGATCAAGAAGCTCACGGACGCCTCCGACGGCAACGTCGACCTCGTCGAGATGCCCGGCCTGGAAATCCGCTACCTGGCCTTCAACACCAACGACCCCGGTGTGAAGACCAAGGCCGTCCGCCAGGCGATGGCACAGCTCATCAACCGCAGCGAACTGACCTCCAAGGTCTACGGCTCCGCCGCGCAGCCCCTGTACTCGCTGGTCCCGGCGTCCATCACCGGCCACTCCAACGCCTTCTTCAACAAGTACGGCGACCCCAGCGTGGGCAAGGCCAAGACGATGCTCGCCGACGCCAACATCACCACCCCGGTGAAGCTGACGCTGAACTACACCACCGACCACTACGGCCCCGCCACCAAGCAGGAGTTCGAGCTTCTCCAGAAGCAGCTCAACGACAGCGGCCTGTTCGACGTGACCATCAAGGGCACCGCCTGGGACGCGTTCGTACCCGCCGAGCGCAAGGGCTCCTACGAGGTCTGGGGCATGGGCTGGTTCCCCGACTTCCCCGACGCCGACAACTACCTGGCGCCGTTCCTCGACAAGGACAACTTCCTCAAGCTGCCCTACGCCAACGCCCAGATCCGCACCAAGCTGATCCCCGAGTCCCGCCGCGAGGCCGACCGACTGGCCGCCGCCTCCAGCCTGACGCAGATTCAGGACATCGTCGCCGACGAGGTCCCGCTCCTCCCGCTGTGGCAGGGCAAGCAGTACGTCGCCGCCCGTGACAACGTCACCGGCACCGCCTACGCGCTCAACTCCTCCGCCACCCTCCAGCTGTGGGAGCTCAGCCGCGGCGTGAGCTGAGCGGCACCCCCGCACACCACGAAGGGCGCCCCCTCCTTGGGGGCGCCCTCCGCGTCGTACAGCCGCTTTCCTACTGCGCTCCGGGACGCACCAGACCACTCTCGTACGCGTACACCGCGGCCTGCACCCGGTCCCGCAGCCCCAGCTTCGTCAGGACGTGACCCACATGGGTCTTGACGGTGGTCTCGCTGACGAACAGGTCGGCGGCGATCTCCGCGTTCGACAGCCCGCGCGCCACCAGCTTCAGCACCTCCACCTCACGCTCGGTCAGCGTGTGCAGGGTGTCCGGCACCGGCTCGTCACCGGACGGCAGATGCGTGGCGTACTTGTCGAGCAGCCGGCGCGTGATGCTCGGCGCGAGCATCGCCTCCCCCGCGGCCACCACCCGGATCGCCTGGACCAGCTCGTTGGCCGGGGCGTCCTTCAGCAGGAACCCGCTGGCACCGGCCCGCAGCGCCTCCACCACGTACTCGTCGAGATCGAACGTGGTCAGCACCAGCACCTTCGCCGGACCGTCCCGGCCGGGGCCGGTGATCTGCCGGGTCGCCTCCACGCCGTCCATCCGCGGCATACGGATGTCCATCAACACCACATCGGGCTGAAGCGCCCGCACCTGATCCAGAGCCTGCAGGCCGTCTCCGGCCTCGCCGACGACCGCGAGGTCCTGCTCCGCCTCCAGGATCATGCGGAAGCCCGTACGCAGGAGCGGCTGGTCGTCGACCAGTAGGACGCGGATGGCCACGTAAGTCTCCTTCGGCTAGTCCGGCCCCATTCTGCCCTGCTCGGCGGCGCCGGACTCGGCCGCCCTGACCTCCAGCGGATACGGCGGGGGAGTACCGCCGAATTCCGGGCAGTGCGCCTGGTGATCGCACCAGCCGCACAACTTGGTGGGCCGCGGCCGCCACTCACCGGTCTCCGTCGCCAGCCGGATCGCCTCCCACAGCGCGAGCAGCTTGCGCTCGACGCGCTCCAGGTCGGCGAGGACGGGGTCGTACGTCAGCACGTCCCCACTGCCGAGGTACACGAGTTGCAGCCGCCGAGGCACCACGTTCTTCAGCCGCCACACCACCAGTGCGTAGAACTTCATCTGGAACAGCGCGCCTTCGGCGTACTCCGGCCGCGGCGCCTTGCCGGTCTTGTAGTCGACGATCCGCACCTCACCGGTCGGCGCCACGTCCACCCGGTCGATGATCCCGCGCAGCCGCAGCCCCGAGTCCAGCTCCGCCTCGACGAACAACTCCCGCTCCGCGGGCTCCAGACGGGTGGGGTCCTCCAGCGAGAACCAGCGCTCCACGAGCCGCTCCGCCTCGCCGAGCCAGCGCGCGAGACGCTCGCCCTCAGGGTCCTCCGCGAACAGCTCCACGACCTCCGGCCGGCTCTCCCGCAGCCGGTCCCACTGGCCGGGGACGAGGGACTTGGCGCGCGGCGCGGTCCGCTCGGCGGCCGGCGCGTCGAAGAGCCGCTCGAGCACCGCGTGCACGAGGGTGCCCCGCGTGGCCGCCTCGCTCGGCTTCTCGGGCAGCCGGTCGATCACCCGGAACCGGTACAGCAAGGGGCACTGCATGAAGTCACTCGCCCGCGACGGCGACAACGACGCCGGCGGCCTGGCGACGAACACCACCTCGGCGCCCGCGACACCACCGCCCGCACCGGCGCCGGCCGTCCCCGCGTCGGCCGCCCGCTCCCCGGCCGCCACCGTCACACGGGGGCCCACGACCGCCGCCTCGGCCACGGCCCCACCACTGCCGTCGGCCTCCGCGCCGTCCTCCGTACTCGTCTCCATGACCACAGACCATACGGCCCGCCACCGACAGTCACCCAGCCGCGAGCACGTCCTCCCGGCGCCCGGGTACGACCCCGGACCGCCGCGACAGCGGGCGAACACGGGGGGTGCCGGGGCGGAACGCGCGGCGACGGCCGCATACCATCGACCCGAGATGCTCCCACCGGGCAGGCGGGAGACGCTTCGAACGAGGGGACATCGTGGACGAGAGCGGCGGGAGCGGGCAGCCGCGGTCCGGCACCGGCGAGCCGGCCGAACAGCGCCCGGGTCCCGCGACCCCGGCACCCGACCCCGCACACCCGGACCCGGCCCGCCACGACTCCGCGACCGGCGAGTCCCCGAGCGACGAATCCCCGAGCGGTGACAGGACGACCGGTGACGGCACGACCGGCGCCCCCTCCACGAACGGCGACGACCCCACCACCAGCACCTCCGCCACCGGCGACGGCACCGCACCCGGCACCGCCACCGGCCCCCACACCGAAACCCGGCCCGGCGCCGCTCCCGACCACCCCGAACGCACCCTCGCCCACGCCGGTGTGACCAAGAGCCGTCCGCCCCGCCGCCCCAAGGAACCCGGCGGCGGACTGCTCATGGGACGGCCCTTCGGTGTCCCCGTCTACGTCGCGCCCAGCTGGTTCCTCGTCGCCGCCCTCATCACCTGGGTGTTCGGCGGCCAGCTCGACCGCGTGCTGCCCGAACTCGGCGCCCTCCGCTACCTCGTCTCCCTCTTCTTCGCGGTGGCCTTCTACGCCTCCGTCCTGGTCCACGAACTCGCCCACACCGTCGCCGCCCTCCGCTTCAAGCTCCCCGTCCGCCGCATCCAGCTCCAGTTCTTCGGCGGCGTCTCGGAGATCGAGAAAGAGGCCGAGACCCCCGGCCGCGAGTTCGTCCTCGCCTTCGTCGGCCCGCTCCTGTCCCTGATCCTCTCCGGCCTCTTCTACCTCGCCATGCTGGGCGTCGAGCCCGGCACCGTACCGGGCGTCCTGCTGGCCGGCCTGATGGTCTCCAACCTCATCGTGGCCGGATTCAACCTGCTGCCCGGCCTGCCCCTCGACGGCGGACGCATGCTCCGCGCGGTCGTCTGGAAACTCACCGGCAGACCGATGACCGGCACCGTCACCGCCGCCTGGGTCGGCCGCGCCCTCGCCGTCGTCGTCCTCATCGGTCTCCCCCTGCTCACCCAGTCCGGGGCCCTCGGCTCCAACGCCGAGGACAACGTCGGCATGGACACCGTCATGGACGCCCTGCTCGCCGCGATCCTCGCCGCCATCATCTGGACCGGCGCCGGCAACAGCCTCCGCATGGCCCGACTGCGCGAACACCTGCCCGAGCTGCGCGCCCGCAACCTCACCCGCCGCGCGGTCCCCGTCCAGACCGACACCCCCCTCTCCGAGGCCCTGCGCCGCGCCAACGACGCCGGAGCCCGTGCCCTGGTCGTCGTCGACACCGACGGCGAACCCCTGTCCCTGGTCCGCGAGGCCGCCATCGTCGGCGTACCGGAACACCGCCGCCCCTGGGTCGCCGTCGGCGGCCTGGCCCAGGACCTCACCGACGGCATGTGCGTCTCCGCGGAACTCGCCGGCGAGGACCTCCTGGACGTCCTGCGCGCCACCCCCGCCACCGAGTACCTCGTCATCGAGGACACCGGCGAGATCTACGGCGTCCTGTCCGCCGCCGACGTGGAACGCGCCTTCGTCAACGCCATGGCCCGGCCGTCGGCCTCCGCGTAACCTCCGTAGCCCTCTTCCAGGACGACCCGCCGGCCCGTCCGGCGCCCGATTCGCCCGGCCCGCCCGTGGTCGGGCGCCCGCGCAAAGGCCGGTAGGCTGGTCACATGTCCGAACCGACCGGTGCCGCCCGCAGGCGCGGGCCCTTCAAGGTCGGGGACCAGGTTCAGCTGACCGACCCCAAGGGCCGCCACTACACGTTCACGCTCGAGGCCGGGAAGAACTTCCACACCCACAAGGGTTCCTTCCCGCACGACGAGCTGATCGGCGCTCCCGAGGGCAGCGTTGTCCGCACCACCGGAAACGTCGCCTACCTCGCGCTGCGCCCCCTGCTCCCCGACTACGTCCTGTCCATGCCCCGCGGCGCCGCCGTGGTCTACCCCAAGGACGCGGGGCAGATCCTGGCCTTCGCCGACATCTTCCCCGGCGCCCGCGTCGTGGAGGCAGGCGTCGGCTCCGGCTCGCTCAGCAGCTTCCTGCTGCGCGCCATCGGCGACCAGGGCATGCTGCACAGCTACGAGCGGCGCGAGGACTTCGCCGAGATCGCCCAGCAGAACGTGGAACGCTACTTCGGCGGCCCGCACCCCGCCTGGCAGCTCACCGTCGGTGACCTCCAGGACAACCTGAGTGACACCGACGTCGACCGCGTCATCCTCGACATGCTCGCCCCCTGGGAATGCCTGGAGGCCGTCTCCAAGGCCCTGGTCCCCGGCGGCATCGTCTGCTGCTACGTGGCGACCACCACCCAGCTCGCACGGACCGTCGAGTCCATCCGCGAGATCGGCTGCTTCAACGAGCCGAGCGCCTGGGAGTCGATGATCCGCAACTGGCACATCGAGGGCCTGGCCGTCCGCCCCGACCACCGGATGATCGGCCACACCGGCTTCCTCCTCACCGCCCGCCGTCTCGCCGACGGTGTCGAGCCGCCCATGCGCCGCCGCCGCCCCGCCAAGGGCGCCTACGGCGAGGACTACTCCGGCCCCAACGCCGACGCGGGCGCCGGCCGCTGAGCCGGTCCCCCTCCCCGCCAACGTGACGACGCCGTGGCCGAGTTCCCGAGCGGTACCGGGAACTCGGCCACAGCGCTGTGCCCCTGACGCGACGCCACCCCGGCGGCGGCCCGCGCCCGGCGCCACGCACCCCGTGCCCGGCGCCACGGACCCCGCTCCCGGCCGTGAAGATCCGCAGCCCCGGCGCCACAAGTCCCGACCCCGCCGTTCCCCCGTCCTGTGACGTGTGGCACCATGCTGGCCACCCCACCGGCACAGCCCTCACAGGAGACACTTCCTAGTGCAGCAATCCGCCGTCCCGGAACTGGCTCACACGCACACCCGACCGATCCACTGGGTCGCGACCGCCACCGCCGTCGCAGGCGTGGTCGCCCTGTCCTCGATGCTCCAGCCCAACCCGGCCACAGCGGCCCAGACCGCCGGTCCGGCGGCCACGAGCACCCACGCACCCGCCCCCGCCGTCGCCACGGCGCCCGACCCCACCGGCGTCACCTTCCCCATCCAGTGCGGCCCCCTGAAGGTCCTGGTGCAGAGGAAGGCATCCGGAGACCTCGACGGCGACGGCAGGCCGGAAACAGTCGCCGTCGTGCACTGCGACTCCGCCATGGGCACCCCGCCCGACGCCGTGTACGTCCTGACCGCCGCCAGGAAATCCGGCACACCGCGCGTCGTCGCCACCCTCGTCGACCCGAAGGACCGCCTCACCGTCAGCGAGTTCGCCGTCCGTGACGGAGCCGTCCAGGCCACACTCCTCGGCTACTCGAACGAGGATGTGCCCAACTGCTGCCCGGACACGAAGGACAGCGCGAAATGGCAGTGGAAGAACGGCGCGTTCCTCCGCTCGACACCCGCCGGATCCCACACCGTGTGACCCGCGACACCCCGCTGTGGGCAATCAGACAGTCATCACGCAAGGTGCTTTTCCGGTCACTCCGCGTCCGGGCCGTACACCTCGACCCCGTCCAACACCCGGCGCACGTGAATACAGTCGCCCGGACACTCCTTCGCGGAATCCACCACGTCCGTGAGAAGCGGCAGCGGCACGGGCGTTGTCGCGCCCCTGTCCTGCAACAGCTCGTCGTCCGCGCCCTTCACATAGGCCAGACCGTCGATGTCCAGCTCGAACACCTCAGGCGCGTACTGGGCGCAGATACCGTCGCCGGTACAGAGATCCTGGTCGATCCAGACCTCCAGCGCCCCACTGCCGGCCACGGCCTCCTGCTGCACGCTCATGTCTCCTGCCGTTTCAGCGCCGAGCTGAACGGGAATCCGGCCAGCTCTGACGGGTGTTGAACACTTCGACCCTACCTCCGGCAGCTTTCCAATCATGTTCGGTGGGTATTCCCCTGGCGTGAGGGAGAGCGCAAGGGTGAAGATCGGACACACCCCGACAGTCTTTGTGATCTAGGGGTTTCAATCGACACCCGCCCAGGTAGGGTCTGGAAGCGTCCAGCTCCCCTTGGAGGAGGTGAGGACCGTGGCAGCCCACGACGACGACATGAACCGCGGCATCCGCCCGGGACGAGGGTCCGACGACCCGTCCGGGCAGATTGCCTACCTTGAGCAGGAGATCGCCGTCCTGCGACGCAAGCTCGCCGACTCTCCGCGACACACGAGGATTCTCGAAGAGCGGATCGTCGAGCTGCAGACCAACCTGGCCGGCGTGTCCGCCCAGAACGAGAGACTCGCCAACACGCTCCGTGAGGCCCGCGACCAGATCGTGGCCCTCAAGGAGGAAGTCGACCGGCTCGCACAGCCACCGGCCGGCTTCGGAGTCTTCCTCACGGCGAACGAGGACGGCACGGCCGACATCTTCACCGGAGGCCGCAAACTCCGCGTGAACGTCAGCCCCAGCGTCGAGCTCGAAGAGCTCCGGCGCGGCCAGGAAGTGATGCTCAACGAAGCCCTCAACGTGGTCGAGGCCATGGAGTACGAGAGCGTCGGCGACATCGTCACCCTGAAGGAGATCCTCGAGGACGGCGAACGCGCCCTCGTGGTCGGACACACCGACGAAGAACGGGTGGTACGGCTCGCCGAACCCCTCCTCGACGTCATCATCCGGCCCGGCGACGCCCTGCTCCTCGAACCCCGCTCCGGCTACGTCTACGAAGTGGTCCCCAAGAGCGAGGTCGAGGAACTCGTCCTCGAGGAAGTACCGGACATCGGCTACGAGCAGATCGGCGGCCTGGGCGGCCAGATCGAAGCGATCCGCGACGCCGTGGAACTCCCCTACCTCTACCCCGACCTCTTCAAGGAGCACGAACTGCGGCCACCCAAGGGTGTGCTGCTCTACGGGCCCCCCGGATGCGGCAAGACGCTCATCGCCAAGGCCGTCGCCAACTCGCTGGCCAAGAAGGTCGCCGAGGTCACCGGCCAGGCCACCGGCAAGAGCTTCTTCCTCAACATCAAGGGCCCCGAACTCCTCAACAAGTACGTCGGCGAGACCGAGCGGCAGATCCGCCTCGTCTTCCAGCGTGCTCGCGAGAAGGCCAGCGAGGGCACCCCCGTCATCGTCTTCTTCGACGAGATGGAATCCCTCTTCCGCACCCGCGGATCCGGCGTCAGCTCGGACGTGGAGAACACCATCGTCCCGCAGCTGCTCGCCGAGATCGACGGCGTGGAAGGCCTGCAGAACGTGGTCGTCATCGGCGCCTCCAACCGCGAGGACATGATCGACCCCGCCATCCTGCGTCCCGGCCGGCTCGACGTGAAGATCAAGATCGAACGTCCCGACGCGGAAGCCGCCAAGGACATCTTCGGCAAGTACCTCACCGAGCGCCTGCCCCTGCACTCCGACGACCTCGGCGAACACAGCGGCAGCAGGTCCACCACCGTCCAGAGCATGATCCAGACGGCCGTGGAACACATGTACGCCGAATCCGAGGAGAACCGCTTCCTGGAAGTCACCTACGCCAACGGCGACAAGGAAGTCCTCTACTTCAAGGACTTCAACTCCGGCGCCATGATCGAGAACATCGTGGGCCGCGCCAAGAAGATGGCGATCAAGGACTTCCTCGAACACAGCCAGAAGGGCCTTCGCGTCTCCCACCTCCTCCAGGCCTGCGTGGACGAGTTCAAGGAGAACGAGGACCTGCCCAACACCACCAACCCCGACGACTGGGCCCGCATCTCCGGCAAGAAGGGTGAACGGATCGTCTACATCCGCACCCTCATCACCGGAAAGCAGGGCGCGGACACCGGACGCTCCATCGACACGGTGGCGAACACCGGGCAGTACCTGTAAAACACAGGGCGGCTGCGGGTGCCCCCACCGGGTACCCGCAGCCGACTGCTTTCCGGGCCACGGCCGGAGCAAGGCAATGACTCAAATGATCTCCCCGTCGGCGCGGAGGCGTTCTAGGCTCTTCGGTACCGCCGAGTCGCGCAGTGCGGGGACGGGCACCGCACACGCACCGGAGCGCCAGCGGTACGTGAGCGGTACCCCCGACCGAGGGCGCCGCCGGGCAAGGAGGGCCGCATGACCGTACGGCGAGTAATGGGCATCGAGACGGAATACGGGATCTCCGTCCCCGGCCACCCCAACGCCAATGCCATGCTCACCTCGTCCCAGATCGTCAACGCCTACGCGGCGGCGATGCACAGGGCTCGCCGGGCCCGCTGGGACTTCGAGGAGGAGAACCCGCTGCGCGACGCGCGAGGCTTCGACCTCGCCCGCGAAACCGCCGACTCCAGCCAGCTCACCGACGAGGACATCGGACTCGCCAACGTCATCCTCACCAACGGCGCACGGCTCTACGTCGACCACGCACACCCCGAATACAGCTCACCCGAGGTCACCAACCCCCGCGACGCCGTCCTGTGGGACAAGGCCGGCGAACGCGTCATGGCCGAAGCCGCCGAACGCGCCGCCCAGCTCCCCGGCGCCCAGCCCATCCACCTCTACAAGAACAACACCGACAACAAGGGCGCCTCCTACGGCACGCACGAGAACTACCTGATGAAGCGGGAAACCCCGTTCTCGGACATCGTGCGCCACCTCACCCCGTTCTTCGTCTCCCGCCAGGTCGTCACCGGCGCCGGCCGCGTCGGCATCGGCCAGGACGGACACGAACACGGCTTCCAGCTCAGCCAGCGCGCCGACTACTTCGAGGTCGAGGTCGGCCTCGAGACCACCCTCAAGCGCCCGATCATCAACACCCGCGACGAGCCGCACGCCGACGCCGAGCGCTACCGCCGCCTCCACGTGATCATCGGCGACGCCAACCTGTCCGAGATCTCCACCTACCTGAAACTCGGCACCACCGCCCTGGTCCTGTCGATGATCGAGGACGGCTTCATCGCCGTCGACCTCGCCGTGGACCAGCCCGTCCGCACCCTGCACCAGGTCTCCCACGACCCGACGCTCAAGCGCCTGGTCACCCTCCGCAGCGGCCGCACCCTCACCGCCGTACAGCTCCAGATGGAGTACTACGAGCTGTCCCGCAAGTACGTCGAGGAGCGCTACGGCGCGGACGCCGACGACCAGACCAAGGACGTCCTCTCCCGCTGGGAGGACACCCTCAACCGCCTCGAGAACGACCCGATGAGCCTCGCCGGCGAACTCGACTGGGTCGCCAAACGAGAACTCATGGAGGGCTACCGGCGCCGCGACGGCCTCGACTGGGACGCCGCCCGCCTGCACCTCGTCGACCTCCAGTACGCCGACGTACGGGCCGACAAGGGCCTCTACAACCGCCTCGCGGCCCGCGGCCGCATCAAACGCCTGCTGGACGAGAACGACGTCGAGCGGGCCCGCACCAAGCCGCCCGAGGACACCCGCGCCTATTTCCGCGGCCGCTGCCTGGAGCAGTACGCGGACGACGTCGCCGCGGCCTCCTGGGACTCGGTGATCTTCGACCTGCCGGGCCGGGACTCGCTCCAGCGCGTCCCAACCCTGGAGCCGCTTCGCGGAACGCGTAATCACGTCAAGGAGCTCCTGGACCGCTGCCGCACCGCGGAAGACCTGGTCAGGGTGTTGTCGGGCAACTGAATCCATTCCCGGGGCCGGCTCGGTCCGCAGGGTGGAAATGTCGGCGCGAGGGAATCATCGAGGTGGTCCCCGGACGTTGACGCAACTGCGGGGCCGATGTCGGACCCTGCTTGTAGGGTCTGATCAAGAACGTCGAACCGAGCGGGGTGAGGGTTATGGCGACCAAGGACACCGGCGGCGGCCAGCAGAAGGCGACGCGCTCGACCGAGGAGGTCGAGGAGCAGACACAGGACGCCCAGGCGACCGACGACCTCAAGGAACGCCAGGAACAGCTGAGCGACGACGTCGACTCGGTTCTGGACGAGATCGACGACGTACTCGAGGAGAATGCCGAGGACTTCGTTCGAAGTTTCGTTCAGAAGGGCGGCGAGTAGCCTTCGAAATGAAGGCGTCGCCGGGGGCTCGCCTTGGTAAGTGAAGGGGATGCGAAGCGCTGCTCGCGGTGCAGCCAAGCCAAGCCGCGAGCAGCTTTCGCCAGCAACAGGTCGGCCCGAGACGGGCTGCAGGCCTACTGCCGTACCTGCTGGGCGGACTATCACCAGGCCCGGCAGTTGGCGAAGGGGAAGAGCGTGCGGCCCCGGGTGGAGACACCGGAGGGCCACAAGTTCTGCCGGAGCTGTGGTGAGGTCAGGCCGCACGCTCAATGGCATCGCAACGCGACGGCTTCCGACGGTCTCTCGACGAGTTGCAAGACCTGCCGGGCGGCCAAGGGGCGCGCGGGCCATCTGAAGCGCCAATACGGCATGACGGAAGCCCAGCGTGAGGAGATGGTGGCCTCTCAGATGGGTCTCTGTGTGATCTGTCTGAAGGCTCCCGCCGTTCATGTGGATCATTGCCACGAGACGGGTAGGGTCCGTGGCGTACTGTGCTTCAACTGCAATTCGGCCATCGGCAAGTTGGGAGACGACCCCGACGCTGTTCGTCGGGCAGCCGCCTACCTGGAGGGAACTTCGTGGAAGCCAACACTCGTAGCACCGGGCGTCTACCAGCTGCCTTCCTGACGCCCGGGTCGTCGTCCTTCATGGACTTCCTCTCCGAGCATCAGCCGGAGATCCTGCCGGGCAACCGGCAACTGCCGCCCACCCAGGGCGTGATCGAGGCGCCGCACGGCACCACGATCGTCGCGGTCACCTTCCCGGGCGGTGTGGTGCTCGCCGGTGACCGTCGGGCCACGATGGGCAATGTCATCGCGCAGCGGGACATCGAGAAGGTCTTCCCGGCGGACGAGTACTCGGCTGTCGGTATCGCCGGCACCGCCGGTCTGGCCGTGGAGATGGTCAAGCTGTTCCAGCTGGAGCTGGAGCACTTCGAGAAGGTCGAGGGGGCGCAGCTCTCGCTGGAGGGCAAGGCGAACCGGCTGTCGACGATGATCCGGTCGAATCTCGGTATGGCGATGCAGGGTCTGGCGGTGGTTCCGTTGTTCGCCGGGTTCGACGTGGACCGGGCGAAGGGGCGGATCTTCTCGTACGACGTGACGGGTGGTCGTTCGGAGGAGCACTACTACGCGGCCACGGGTTCGGGTTCGGTGTTCGCGCGCGGGGCGATGAAGAAGCTGTTCCGTGAGGATCTGACCGAGGACGAGGCGACGACCCTGGTGGTGCAGGCCCTGTACGACGCGGCGGACGACGACTCGGCGACCGGTGGTCCCGACGTGGCGCGCCGGATCTACCCGATTGTCACCGTGATCACCGAGGACGGTTTCCGTCGGCTCAACGACGAGGAGTCCTCCGGGATCGCCCGTTCGATCCTGGAGCGGCGCCTGGAGCAGCCGGACGGCCCGCGGGCCCCGTTGCTGTAGGCGATGGCGCGTTCTTATCCAGGTGGTCCAGTGACTTCGACAGAAAGGGACGGTTAACCGGTGTCGACGCCGTTCTATGTCTCACCCCAGCAGGCGATGGCGGACCGGGCGGAGTACGCCCGTAAGGGCATCGCGCGTGGCCGCAGCCTGGTCGTGCTGCAGTATGCCGACGGCATCGTGTTCGTCGGCGAGAACCCGTCCCGTGCGCTGCACAAGTTCAGCGAGATCTATGACCGGATCGGTTTCGCGGCCGCCGGCAAGTACAACGAGTACGAGAATCTGCGGATCGGTGGTGTGCGGTATGCCGATCTGCGGGGTTACACCTATGACCGGGACGATGTGACCGCGCGCGGTCTGGCGAACGTGTACGCGCAGACGCTGGGCACGATCTTCTCGTCGGCGGCGGAGAAGCCGTACGAGGTGGAGTTGGTGGTCGCGGAGGTCGGGGACACTCCGGAGGGTGACCAGATCTATCGGTTGCCGCATGACGGGTCGATCGTCGACGAGCACGGTTCGGTGGCGGTCGGCGGTAACGCGGAGCAGATCAGCAGCTATCTCGATCAGCGGCATCAGGACGGTATGAGTCTGGCGGAGGGCTTGAAGCTCGCTGTTCAGGCGTTGTCGCGTGACACGAACGGCAGTGAGCGGGAGATTCCGGCGGAGCGTCTGGAGGTCGCGGTGCTGGACCGTACGCGTCCGCAGCAGCGCAAGTTCAAGCGGATCGTCGGCGGGCAGTTGTCGCGGTTGCTGGAGGCGGGCGGCGCGACGACCGAGGCGGAGAGCGCCGAGGAGCCGGACGAGAAGTAGAGACGTGGCCTGTTCGGTTTTTCTGTGCCCCGGTCGTTCCTGCGGCCGGGGCACAGGTGTGTCAGGGGGCGCCGGGGGGTGCTGTGGAGCGGCGTACGACGAGTTCGACGGGGATGTCCCCGGCGGGCGGTGTGCGGCCGTCCAGGACGGCCAGGAGGGCGTGCATGCCGTGTTCGCCGAAGAGTTCGGCGTCCAGCCGGACGGTGGTGAGTTCGGGGTCGAGCGCGGTGGCGAGGGCGAGGTCGTCGAGGCCGGTGACGGAGAGGTCGTCGGGGATGCGCAGGCCGAGGCGGCGGGCGGCCTTGTAGGCGCCGGCGGCGAGTTTGTCGTCGTCGCAGACGATCGCGGTGGGCCGGGGGCCCGGGCGGGTGAGGGCGGTCTCGGTGGCGGTGAGGGCGTCGTCGATGGTGAGGGGGGCGCGGGCGGTGCGGAGTGTGGTGCCGGGGGTGGTGTGGACGCGGGTGGCGAGTTCGCGGGCGCGTACGTCGAAGGTCCAGGAGGGTACGTCGGCGGCGAGGTGGAGGAAGCGGCGGTGTCCGAGGTGCAGGAGGTGGTCGGCGATCTGGCGGATGCCGTCGGTGATGTCGAGGTTGACGGTGGCGGCGCCGAGGCTGCCTGCGGGGTCGCTGTCGAGCATGACGAGGGGGAGCTGGTCGCCGCGGATGGCGGTGAGGGCGTCGGCGGCCATGGAGGAGGCGATGACGCCGTCGAGGGCGGCCTGGGCGGAGGCGAAGGGGTCGCGGGCGGGGCCGACGCCTTCGGGGGAGGGGTAGAGGACGACGCCGAAGCCGTGGTCGGCGGCGACGCGGGCGGCGCCGGTGTAGACGCCGGCGAAGAACTCGGTGGTGAGTGCGGGGACGACGAGGAGGACGGTGCGGGTGTGGCCGAGGCGCAGGTTGCGGGCGGCGAGGTTGGGGCGGTAGCCGAGGTCGCGGGCGGCCTCGCGGACGCGTGCGGCGGTGGTCTCGGAGACGCGTCCGCGCCACTTGTCGCCGAGGACCAGGGAGACGGCGGCCTGGGAGACGCCGGCGGCCTGGGCGACGTCACGGCTCGTGGGGCGGGTGCTGCCTCGTGCCACCGTGGGTCTGCTCCTTCGTCTGGACGGGTGAACAGCGCACATGGTACGTATGACGGAGGACGTTATACGTAAAACCTCCTGCGCCACAGCAGTGAGTCACCGGCACGGGAAGGGCGGAGATGGCCGCGGGGTATCTGGAGATCCTCAGGGCGAGGCATGCCGCCCGGCTGCTGGTGGGCACGCTCGTGGGGCGGTTGCCGAACGCGACCGCCGCGCTCGCGATCGTGCTGTTCGTGCGGGCGGAGGGCGGTTCCTACACGCTGGCCGGGGGGCTGGCGGCGACGTACGGGGTCGCCAACGCGGTGGGGCAGCCGGTGCTGGGGCGGCTCGTGGACCTGTACGGGCAGCCGCGGGTGCAGCTGCCCGCGGCGGTGCTGTCGGCGCTGGCGATGACCGGCTTCGCGTTCGCGGGCACGGCCCCGCTGCCGCTCGCGCATGCCTGTGTCGCGGCGGCCGGGCTGTTCACGCCGCCGCTGGAGGGCGGTCTGCGGGCGCTGTGGCCCGGTGTCCTGCGCGGCGAGGGGCAGGTGCACACGGCGTACGCGATGGACGCCGTGGCACAGGAAGTGATGTTCACCGTCGGGCCGTTGCTCGTGACGCTGTGCGTGTCGCTGTGGTCGGCCCGGGTGGCGCTGCTCGTGCTGAGCGTCATCGGGGTCCTGGGCGCGCTGTCCGTGGTGCTCTCGCCGCCCTCGCGCGCGTGGCGGTCGGCCCCGCGTGAGGCGCACTGGCTCGGCGCGCTGCGCTCGCCCGGACTCCTCGCTCTGCTCGGGGCGTTCCTCTTCGTCGGGATGGCCCTCGGCTCGATCACGGTCGCTTCGGTGCCGTACGCCGATGACCACGGCGGGGACGCGGTGTACGGCTGGCTGATGGCGGCCCTGGGCATGGGCGCGCTCATCGGCGGGCTGTTCTACGGGGCGCGGCGGTGGACCGGTGACCCGGCGCGGCGACTGCGCTGGCTGGTGGCGCTTCTGGCGGTGTGTTACCTGCCGCTGATGCTGATGCCGGGCGCGGTGGCGATGACGCTGCTGACGGTCCTCGCGGGTGTCTTCCTGGCGCCGGCCATCGCGTGTGCGTTCGTCCTGGTCGACCGGCACGCGCCGGCCGGGACGGTCACCGAGGCTTTCTCCTGGCTTGTGACGACGTTCACCGTGGGCGCGTCGGTGGGAACGGGCCTGGCGGGGCCGGTCGTGGAGGGGGGCGGGGCGTTGTGGGGCTTCGCCGCGCCGGGTGTCGCGGGGGGCGTGTCCCTGCTCGTCGTGCTGGCCACCGGACGGGTCCTCGCAGCTCCCGCTGGGCGGGCGGTGGTTGCGGCTTCATCGGAAAATGATCCAAACCGTGCTGTCGAACCCCGTTTGCGGTCAGGGGATCGGGCGTAATGTTCAGTCATGGACCGCCGCATTTTCGGGCTGGAGAACGAGTACGGCGTCACGTGCACGTTCAGGGGACAGCGCCGCCTGTCTCCTGACGAGGTGGCGCGGTACCTCTTCCGCCGTGTCGTGTCATGGGGCCGTAGCAGCAACGTCTTTCTTCGAAACGGCGCCCGGCTTTATCTCGACGTGGGTTCGCATCCGGAATACGCCACACCCGAATGTGACAACGTGACGGAACTCGTCACTCACGACAAGGCCGGCGAGCGCATTCTCGAAGGACTCCTGGTGGACGCCGAACGACGCCTGCACGAGGAAGGAATCGCGGGCGACGTCTACCTCTTCAAGAACAACACCGACTCGGCGGGAAACTCCTACGGGTGCCACGAGAACTACCTCGTCGCCCGGCACGGGGAGTTCTCCCGGCTCGCCGACATCCTCATTCCCTTCCTGGTCACGAGGCAGTTGTTGTGCGGTGCCGGCAAGGTGCTGCAGACCCCTCGCGGCGCGGTGTACTGCGTCAGTCAGCGCGCCGAGCACATCTGGGAGGGCGTCTCCTCGGCGACGACCCGGTCGAGGCCGATCATCAACACGCGCGACGAGCCGCACGCGGACGCGGAGCGTTACCGCCGTCTGCATGTCATCGTGGGCGACTCGAACATGTCCGAGACGACCATGCTGCTGAAGGTCGGCGCGACCGACCTGGTGCTGCGCATGATCGAGGCGGGCACGGTGATGCGTGACCTGACGCTGGAGAACCCGATCCGGGCGATCCGCGAGGTCAGCCACGACATCACGGGCCGGCGCAAGGTGCGTCTGGCCAGTGGCCGGGAGGCCTCCGCGCTGGAGGTGCAGCGCGAGTACTACGAGAAGGCCGTGGACTTCGTGGAGCGCCGCGGTGTCCGTACGGGCACCGTCGACCAGGTCCTGGAGCTGTGGGGACGCACGCTGGACGCGATCGAGGCCGAGGACCTCGACCGGATCGGGACCGAGATCGACTGGGTCATGAAGTACAAGCTCATCGAGCGGTACCGGGCCAAGCACAACATGACCATGTCCCATCCGCGGGTCGCGCAGATAGACCTCGCGTATCACGACATCCACCGCCGTCGGGGGCTGTACTACCTTCTGGAGAGGAAGGGTCAGGCCGCCCGGATCTGCAACGACTTGAAGATCTTCGAGGGCAAGTCGGTTCCGCCGCAGACCACTCGGGCCAGGCTGCGCGGCGACTTCATCCGCAGGGCCCAGGAACAGCGCCGTGACTTCACGGTCGACTGGGTTCATCTCAAGCTCAACGACCAGGCCCAGCGCACGGTGTTGTGCAAGGACCCGTTCCGTTCGGTGGACGACCGGGTGGAGAAGCTGATCGCCGGAATGTAGCGATGCGTTCCGGAGTGGGTTCCGGAGCGCAACACGGGCGCCGTACGTTTTCCGTACGGCGCCCTTCGCACGCCGTAGAGTTGCGCGCACGCCATCATCAAGATCGACCGATACGAGGCTTTCACCGTGCGCCGACGCTCACTTCTCATCGCCGTACCCGCTGGACTGGTCACGCTCGCCGGATGCAGCGACGACAAGACGGACTCGAGCAAGGCGAGTGACAGCGCCTCGCCCTCTCCCTCCGCCTCGGCCACGTCCGCCGCGCCGCCGCCGAAGATCGTCGACGGTCCGGTGCCGGCCATCACCGCGGGGACGAAGTTCGACGAGAAGCCGACGGTGGCCAAGGGCAGTGGCGAGCCGTCGAAGAACCTCGCGGTGAAGACGGTCATCGCGGGCAACGGGCGGGCGGTGGCGGAGGGCGACTACGTCCAGGCCAACTACCTCGGTCAGATCTGGTCCTCGGCGAAGGTCTTCGACAACTCCTACGACCGCAAGACCCCGCTGGTCATCCAGCTGGCGCAGGGTGGCATCATCGACGGCTGGCGGTACGGTCTGGCGGGCCGGAAGGTGGGCAGCCGGGTCGAGATGGCCGTCCCGCCGACCTGGGGCTACGGCACGCAGGGCAACGCGCAGGCGGGCATCAAGGGCACCGACACGCTGGTCTTCGTGATCGACATCCAGGACGCGTTCAACGCCCGGAGCTCCGCCAGGGGCAAGGTCGTCGCGCAGAACGACGCGAGCCTGCCGAAGGTGGGCACCAACACCGACGGCAGGGCGCCCTCCATCGAGGTACCCAAGGGCGACGCGCCGACGAAGCTCGTGGCGAAGTACGTGCTGGAGAGCGACGGGGCGCCGGTGAAGGCGGACCAGACGGTCCTGGTGCAGTTCGAGGGCGTGGTCTGGGACGGCGGCAAGGAGTTCGAGTCGACGTACGCCCGCAAGCAGCTCAGTTCCTTCTCCCTGACGCAGATGCAGCAGCTGGTCAAGGGGCTCGCGCAGGGGCTGGAGGGCAAGAAGGTGGGCAGCCGGGTGCTGTTGGTGATGCCGCCGAAGCTGGGGTACGGCGACAACCCGCCGACGGGTGGCGTCATCAAGAAGGACTCCACGCTGGTGTTCTCCGTCGACATCCTGGCCGCGATGTGAGGGGCCGGATCTGTAAGACTGTCCGCGTTGCCTTTCGTACACAAGCAGGAGTCAAGACGTGAGCATCGAGAAGCCCGAGATCGACTTCCCGGGCGGCGAGCCGCCGGCCGACCTCGAGATCAAGGACATCTGGGAGGGCGACGGCGCCGAGGCGACCGCCGGCCAGACCGTGAGCGTCCACTACGTCGGTGTCGCCTTCAGCACCGGCGAGGAGTTCGACGCCAGCTGGAACCGTGGCACCCCGTTCCGTTTCCCGCTGGGCGGCGGCCGGGTCATCCAGGGCTGGGACCAGGGCGTTCAGGGCATGAAGGTCGGTGGCCGGCGTCAGCTGACCATTCCGGCGCACCTCGCCTACGGCAACCAGAGCCCGACCCCGGCGATCAAGCCCGGTGAGACCCTGATCTTCGTCGTCGACCTGCTCGGGGTCTGATCGTCGTACAGCAGTCGTAAGTGATCGCATAGCGGTCCGACCGCCGTACGACGTCCGTACGGGATCCGGTCGGACCCGGTCACCAGTGGCCCATGCCCGTGCGGGCGTGGGCCCTCGGCTTTTGCCCGGCCACTTCGGGGCGGTACGGTCAACGGTCGTAAGCACCATAGGGAGGCGAAGGGCGTCGATGGCCATTGCCAAGGCCGAGCGGCTGATGAACCTGGCGCTGTGTCTGCTCGGAACGCGCCGGCCGCTCAGCAAGCGTGAGCTGCGCGAGTCCATCGAGGCCTACCTGGAAGCGGGCAGCGACGACTCCTTCAACCGCATGTTCGAGCGGGACAAGGACGACCTGCGGGAACTGGGGCTGGTGATCGACACCGTCGAGAACCTCGACGGCGAGGTCGGCTACCTGGCGCGCCGCGACAGCAACCGCCTCCCGCCGGTCACCCTCGACGCCGAGGAGGCCGCAGCCCTGGGCCTGGCCGCCAAGGTGTGGCAGCAGGCCCGGCTCGCCGGCGCGGCCAGCGGCGCGCTGCAGAAACTGCGGGCGGCGGGGCTGCCCGAGGACTTCGACGCCTACGAGGCGCACGGCGCGCTGGAGCCGCGCATCCCGGTGCACGAGGCGGCGTTCGAGCCGCTGATGCTGGCCTGCCGCGACCGCCGGCCGGTGCACTTCGACTACCGCAAGTCCAACGCCGCCCACCCCGAGCCCCGGGTCGTCGAGCCGTGGGCGCTGGAGTGCTGGCGCGGGCACTGGTACCTGGCGGGCTGGGACCGGGACCGGGGCGCGGAGCGGGTGTTCCGGCTGTCGCGCATCACGGGGAAGGTGCGCTCGCGCGGCGCGCGGTTCACCGCTCCGGTGCCCGACGTGGTCACCGTGCGGGAGACCGTCGCGAGCTGGGCGGGGGAGAGCGCCGACCGCTCCGCGCTGATCCGGCTGCGCGGGGGCGCGGGGTATCCGCTGCGGGCGAAGGCCACCGCGGTGCGGGCGCTGGGGGACGGCTGGGACGAACTGGAGATCCCGTACGGCCACGGACTCGACGCCTGGCTGGTGGAGTTCGGCCCGGACGTGGTGGTCCTGGAGCCCGCCGAACTGCGGGCCGACGTGGTGGACCGGCTGCGTGCCGTGGCCAAGGGCTGAGGGGGAACGGACAACACAGTGGCAGGCAAACCGGTCAGGCCCACGAACGCCATCGACCAGACCCGGCGGATGCTCTCGCTGGTGACGTATCTGAAGGAGCGCCCCGGAGCGAGGGTCGAGGACGTCGCCCGCGCCTTCGGGATCACCGAGGACGAACTGGTCTCCGACCTCGACGTGCTGCCCATGTGCGGTACCAGCTTCCGCGGCGGCGACCTCCTCGACATCGACACCGACGGCGAGCGCATCTGGTGGCACAACCCCGCCGCCCTCGGCGAGGAGACCGCGGAACCGCTGCGGCTGGCCGCGGACGAGGCGACCGCGCTGCTGGTGGCCGCCCGCGCGGTGTCGACCCTGCCCGGGCTGCGCGAGAGCGACCGGCAGGCGCTGCTGCGCGCCACCGCC
Source organism: Streptomyces sp. NPDC043878 (assembly GCF_056435735.1). NCBI lineage: Bacteria > Bacillati > Actinomycetota > Actinomycetes > Kitasatosporales > Streptomycetaceae > Streptomyces > Streptomyces sp. NPDC043878. Next base: position 23,211 of record NZ_JBWKDW010000042.1, on the reverse strand, counting down.
AAGGTGGAGGCCGCGGCCGGCGAGCAGGCCGGGGCCAGCTCCCGGCTGTCGGTGACCTTCGAGTCGGAGGGCGGTGTCTTCGCCGACGTCGACCGGGCGATCTCCGAGCGGCGCCGGCTGTGGATCCGCTACTACTCGCCGGCCCGTGACGAGCTCAGCGAGCGGGAGATCGACCCGATCCGTCTCGTCAGCGTCGGGCACACCTACGTCGAGGCGTGGTGCCGCCGCTCCGAGGCGCGCCGCACCTTCCGCCTCGACCGGGTCGCCGAGATCAGGATCCTCGACGAGCAGTCGGCGCCGCCCGAGATCGAGCTGCGGGACCTGTCCGAGGCGCTGGTGCAGCCCGCGGCGGAGGACCCCGAGGTGGTCGTCGAGGTCGGCCCGGGCGGCCGCTGGGTCGCCGAGTACTACCCGCACGACAGTGCGGATGAGCTTCCCGACGGCGGACTGCGTATCACCCTTCGGACCCCGGACCCGACGTCCCTGCGGCGGCTGGCGCTGCGGCTGGGTCGCGACGGCCGGATCGTGTCGCCGCGCGACCTCGCCGACAGCGCTCGTGAGGCGGCCCGGGAGGCGCTCGCGGCGTACGACGGGGTCGAGGCGCGGGACGCCCACGGCGCGCCCGCGGTGACCGAGGGGCAGTACGACAGGCAGGAGCAGGCGCTGTGAACGAGTCGTCGACGGCCGGGGTGCGGGGCATGACGGTGGCGGACGCGTTCTCGGGGATGAGAGGGGTGGACCCGGTGTGGTTCCGGGCGGGCTGCCCCGACTGCCGGGGCCGCTTCGAGCTGGCCGCGGGAGCCCTGCGGCTGGTCATCGGCGCCACGAGCCGCACCACCTTCTACTCCTTCACCTGCCCCGACTGCGGCGCCGCCGTCCGCAAGCCGGCCGGTGAGCGGGTCGTCGAGCTGCTGACCGGGGGCGGGGTCAGCACCCTGCGGCTGCACTCCGCGCTGTAGGCACACTGCCGGGCGGCTGCGCCCCGGGCCGGGGGACGGTCTAGGCTCGGCCCCATGTTCTGGCCGATGTTCGCGGTAGCTGTGGGTTTCCTGGGTCTCGCCGTTCTCGGTGTGCTGGCCGTACGGGTCTTCGTGGAGGCGCGGCGGCTTGGCAGGCAGGTCAGCGACTCGGCGCTGCGCATCGGCCGGGCGGCGGAGGATCTGGAGCGGGCGGCCGTGAGCACGGCCCGCGCTGTGGACTCGCTGTGAGTCCCGATGTGCGCATGGTGTGAGTCGTGCGCCGGATGCGTTTTGGGCCACTTCGCCCTGTCGAGCCGACGGTTAGGACAGGTACGCTGCTGATCGCGGCCCGCAGAACGAGGCGCGGACCGCGGACCGGGAGTACGCACAGGGATTGCCAGACGTTCACCCCTGAGCGTTACGATCGCTGTCAGCACGATTGATCGGACGCAGGTCCGACCGGTCGGACGGCATCTCCACCCCAGCCGCCTCGGTGAGAAGGTAAAGACTTATGTTCGGAAGGCTCGGCGCCCCCGAGATCATTCTCATCCTCGTCGTCGTCATCCTGCTGTTCGGCGCGAAGAAGCTTCCCGACATGGCGCGCTCGCTCGGCAAGTCCGCTCGCATCCTCAAGAGCGAGGCGAAGGCGATGAAGGACGACGGCAACAGCACGGCCACCCCGGCCGGCCCGCCGCACACCGACGAGCAGTCCCCGTCCCAGCGCACGATCCAGGCCTCGCCCGGCGACGTGACCAGCGCACGCCCGGTCACCGAGCCGACGGACACCACGAAGCGCTGACGCAGGGCCGGTGACCTCCGGCCCGCCGCACGAGATGGGAACGTGGGTTGCTCAAGCCTGCCCGCAAGAAGGAGAGTGACCCCGAGGGGCGGATGCCCCTCGCGGACCACCTGCGTGAGCTTCGCAACCGGCTCGCGAAGGCGATGCTGGCCATCGTCCTGGTCACGGCCGTGGCCGCCTTCTTCTACAACGACATCGTCAACCTCATCACCAAGCCGGTGCTGGACTCGATCGGTTGCCCCAAGTCCTTCGAGGAACTGTCGAGGTCGACGGACGCCAGCCAGCAGTGCGCGCAGATCACCATCAACGGTCTGCTGACGCCGTTCACGCTGGCCCTGAAGGTGTCCCTGATGGCCGGTGTCGTCCTTGCCTCGCCGGTCTGGCTGTACCAGCTGTGGGCCTTCGTCGCGCCCGGACTGCACAAGCACGAACGCAAGTACGCCTACGGGTTTGTCGGCACCGGTGTCCCGCTGTTCCTGGCCGGCGCCTACTTCGCCTACGTGGTGCTGCCGACCACCGCGAAGGTCCTGATCGGCTTCACGCCGCACGACGTCCACAACCTGCTGCCACTGGACGACCTGCTCGACCTCGTCACGCGCATGGTGCTCGTCTTCGGCCTCTCCTTCGAGCTGCCCCTGCTGCTGATCATGCTCAACCTGACGGGTGCGATCACCGGCCGGCGCATGCTCGGCTGGTGGCGCGGCATGATCATGGGCATCACCGTGTTCGCGGCCGTCGCGACCCCGAGCACCGACCCGCTGACCATGCTGGCGCTCGCCGGACCGATCTGGGTGCTGTACTTCGGCGCGGTCGTCTTCTCCCTGCTGAACGACCGGCGCAGGCGCCTGCGCGACGCCGGTGGCCCCGCCGACGACGAAGCCTCCGACCTGGACCTCACCCCCGAGGACATCGGGGAGATCGAGACCGTCTCCGCGACCCGGGCGCTGCCCGAGCAGACGACCACGGACCGGGTCAACGGGTACGACGACGTGACGTGACGCCCCCGCCGGGCCCCGCTCCGGGGGCCCGGCCGGCGCGATCGCGGTCCTCGTCCACGGTGGGCCGCGGGTGCCGGCGGTAGATCCGGATAATGATCGTCCTGTTGTCAGTGGCGCCCGGTACGCTCGAAAGCACGATGACAGAGGATCTCTCACCGGCCGAGCGGTACGCGGCAGCCCGTAAGCGCGCTGTCGAGCAGGCCACCTCGCTCGCGGGCTTCCGCGAGATGTACGACTTCGGCCTCGACCCCTTCCAGATCGAGGCCTGCCAGGCACTCGAAGGCGGCAAGGGTGTCCTGGTGGCCGCGCCCACCGGCTCGGGCAAGACGATCGTCGGCGAGTTCGCCGTCCACCTCGCCCTCCAGCAGGGCAAGAAGTGCTTCTACACCACCCCCATCAAGGCGCTGTCGAACCAGAAGTACGCCGACCTGTCCCGCCGGTACGGCGCCGACAAGGTCGGCCTGCTGACCGGCGACAACAGCGTCAACTCCGACGCACCGGTGATCGTGATGACCACCGAGGTGCTGCGCAACATGCTGTACGCCGGCTCGCAGACCCTCCTCGGCCTGGGCTACGTCGTGATGGACGAGGTGCACTACCTCTCCGACCGCTTCCGCGGCGCCGTGTGGGAGGAGGTGATCATCCACCTGCCCGAGTCGGTCACCCTCGTCTCCCTGTCGGCGACCGTGTCCAACGCCGAGGAGTTCGGCGACTGGCTGGACACCGTCCGCGGTGACACCCAGGTGATCGTCTCCGAGCACCGGCCCGTACCGCTGTTCCAGCACGTGCTCGCCGGGCGCCGGATGTACGACCTGTTCGAGGAGGGCGAGGGCCACAAGAAGGCCGTCAACCCCGACCTCACCCGCCTGGCCCGGATGGAGGCCAGCCGCCCCTCCTACCAGGACCGCAGGCGGGGCCGCGCCATGCGTGAGGCCGACCGCGAACGCGAGCGCAGACAGCGCTCCCGGGTGTGGACGCCCAGCCGGCCCGAGGTCATCGAACGGCTCGACAACGAGGACCTGCTCCCCGCCATCACCTTCATCTTCAGCCGCGCCGCCTGCGAGGCAGCCGTACAGCAGTGCCTGTTCGCGGGTCTTCGGCTCAACGACGAGGAGGCGCGGGAACAGGTGCGGGCCCTCGTCGAGGAGCGCACGGCCTCCATCCCGACGGAGGATCTCCACGTCCTCGGCTACTACGAGTGGCTGGAGGGCCTGGAGCGCGGCATCGCCGCCCACCACGCCGGCATGCTGCCCACGTTCAAGGAGGTCGTCGAGGAACTCTTCGTACGCGGCCTGGTGAAGGCCGTGTTCGCGACGGAGACCCTCGCCCTCGGCATCAACATGCCCGCGCGCTCGGTGGTGCTGGAGAAGCTCGTCAAGTGGAACGGCGAGCAGCACGCCGACATCACCCCCGGCGAGTACACGCAGCTCACCGGCCGGGCCGGCCGGCGCGGCATCGACGTCGAGGGACACGCGGTCGTGCTGTGGCAGCGCGGCAGCAGCCCCGAGCACCTCGCCGGCCTGGCCGGGACCCGCACCTATCCGCTGCGCTCCAGCTTCAAGCCGTCGTACAACATGGCGGTCAACCTGGTCGAGCAGTTCGGGCGGCACCGTTCGCGCGAACTCCTCGAGACGTCCTTCGCGCAGTTCCAGGCCGACAAGTCGGTGGTCGGCATCTCGCGTCAGGTGCAGCGCAACGAGGAAGGGCTGGAGGGCTACAAGGAGTCCATGACCTGCCACCTCGGCGACTTCGAGGAGTACGCGCGGCTGCGCCGCGAACTCAGCGACCGCGAGACCGAGCTGGCCCGGCAGGGCGCCGTCGAACGCCGGGCCGAGGCGGCCGTCGCGCTGGAGAAGCTCAAGCCCGGTGACATCATCCACGTGCCCACCGGCCGGTTCGCGGGCCTCGCCCTCGTGCTGGACCCGGGGCTGCCCGCCGGGCGCTCCAACGGCCACCGCGGCTTCGAGCAGCACGACGGTCCGCGCCCCCTGGTGCTGACCGCCGAGCGGCAGGTCAAGCGGCTGGCCTCGATGGACTTCCCGGTGCCCGTCGAGGCACTCGACCGGATGCGGATCCCGAAGTCCTTCAACGCGCGGTCCCCGCAGTCGCGTCGGGACCTCGCCTCCGCGCTGCGCACCAAGGCCGGGCACATCCCGCCGGAGCGGGCCCGCAAGAAGCGGTCCCAGGCCGCCGACGACCGTGAGATCGCCCGGCTGCGCACGGCGATCCGGGCGCATCCGTGCCATGGGTGCAACGACCGCGAGGACCACGCGCGTTGGGCGGAGCGGTACCACCGGCTGCTGCGGGACACCTCGCAGTTGGAGCGGCGCATCGAGGGACGTACGAACACGATCGCCCGCACCTTCGACCGGATCGTCGCGCTGCTGACCGAACTCGACTACCTGCGCGGCGACGAGGTCACCGAGCACGGCAGGCGGCTCGCCCGGCTCTACGGCGAACTCGACCTGCTGGCCAGCGAATGCCTGCGGGCCGGTGTCTGGGAGGGCCTGGCCCCGGCGGAACTCGCCGCGTGCGTCTCGGCGTTGGTGTTCGAGGCGAGGGCCAGTGACGACGCGACGGCGCCGAAGGTGCCCGCCGGCAAGGCGAAGGCCGCGCTCGGCGAGATGGTCCGGATCTGGGGTCGTCTCGACGCCCTGGAGGAGGACTTCCGGATCAACCAGACCGAGGGCGTCGGCCAGCGCGAGCCGGACCTCGGCTTCGCCTGGGCCGCGTACATGTGGGCGTCCGGGAAGGGCCTCGACGAGGTGCTGCGGGAGGTGGAGATGCCGGCGGGGGACTTCGTGCGGTGGTGCAAGCAGGTGATCGACGTGCTGGGGCAGATCTCGGCGGCTTCTCCTGCGGAGGGCTCCAGTGTGGGGAAGGTCGCGCGTAAGGCCGTTGACGAGTTGTTGCGGGGGGTTGTGGCGTACTCGTCTGTGGGGTGACGTCGCCGTACGGCGGGTGGGGCAGCCGGGCGGTGATGTGAGGTGCGGGGCGTCGGGGCGTGTTGCGCAGTTCCCCGCGCCCCTGCGGGGGGTCTCGGCCGGTGTGCCGGGCGCGGGTCTGTCGGGGCCGGTCGCGCAGTTCCCCGCGCCCCTGAGGGGGTTGGGGCGGGGGCCTGATGCTTCGCCCCGCGTTCCTGAGGGGGTTGGGGCGGGGCCTGTTGCTTCGCCCCGCGTTCCCGAGGGGGTTGGGGCTGCGGTCTGTTGCCTCGGTTCCGCGTCCTGACGGGTCAGGTCGTCAGGTAGGGGCGCCAGCCTTTGTGGTGGGTGATGTCTTCGGCGGCTGTCAGGGCTGAGGGTTCGCAGAGGAAGCCCGGGGTGTGGGTGCCGTCGGAGAGGTGGATCCTGCCCAGGGCCATGGGGCGGGGGAGGGTGGTCAGCAGGTGGCCCAGGCCCTCCGGGGGGAGCTGCCAGATCTCCGTCTCGATGGGGGCGCCGCCCTCGCCGACGTGGACCAGGCCGGGCTTGGGCGGGTCCGTGCGCAGGGCGTACAGGCGGTAGACGGGGGCCGTCGTGGTCGTACGGTCGAGGCGGGCGCCCACGGAGAGCAGCTGTGGGTTCAGGGGCTGGCCCGTGAGGTGGGCGCCGACGACGGCCAGGTGGGTCACCGGCCGCAGGAGGGCCGCGACGCGGGCCAGTCGTTCGTCGGTGAACGCCGGGCCGACCAGCATGACGCCGAAGGGCAGCCCGTTCACCTCGCCCGCCGGGACGGCGACGGCCGCCAGGTCGAAGAGGTTCGTGGAGTTGGTGAAGCGGCCCAGCCGGGCGTTGCTGCCCAGCGGGTCGGCGGCGACCTCGGCGAGGGTGGGATGGCCGGGTGCGGTGGGCAGCAACACGGCGTCCGCGTCGCCCAGTTCGGCCAGGGCCCGGGTGCGCAGGGCGGCCAGGCGGTCGTGGTCGGTGAAGAGCCGGTGGGCCGGGATGTCACGGGCGCGGGTGATGATGCCGGCGACGGTGGGATCGAGGGACTCGTCGCCTTCGGAGATTGCCTTGTCGACAAAACCACCCACCGCTGTATAGCGCTCGGCCACGAACGCGCCCTCGTAGAGCATCGCGGCGGCCTCGGTGAAGGGGGCGAGGTCGAGGGTGCGGAGGTCGGCGCCCGCCGCGCCCAGCCGGGTGACGGCGGCTTCGTAGGCCTCCACCCAGCCCTCGTCCAGTTCGCCGAGCTGCTCCCGGGCCGGGACCGCGACGCGCCACGGCCCGGGAGCGCGCTGCGGGAGCGGGGGCAGGTCGCGGGCCGAGGGCGACGCCATGTACGACAGCGCCTGTTCGGCCTCCGGGAGGGTGCGGGCGAACACCGTGACGCAGTCGAGGGAGGCGCAGGCCGGAACGACTCCGGTCGTCGGGACCAGGCCGCGGGTCGGTTTGAGGCCGACGACGCCGTTGAAGGCGGCCGGGACCCGGCCCGAGCCCGCGGTGTCGGTGCCCAGCGCCAGGTCCACGAGGCCCAGGGCCACCGCGACGGCGGAGCCGGAACTCGAGCCGCCGCTGATCCTCGCCGGGTCGTGGGCGCCGCGTACCGCGCCGTAGGGCGAGCGGGTGCCGACCAGGCCCGTCGCGAACTGGTCGAGGTTGGTGGTGCCCAGCACGATCGCGCCGGCCGCGCGGAGGCGGGCGACCGCCGGCGCGTCGGCCTGCGGCTCGTAGGCGTACGACGGGCAGCCCGCGGTGGTGGGCAGTCCGGCCACGTCGATGTTGCCCTTGACGGCGAGCAGGCGTCCGGCGAGCGGGAGCCGCTCGCCGGCGGACACCCGCGCGTCGAGCGCGCGGGCCTCCGCCTCGACCTCGGCCCGCGGGCGCAGGCCGATCCAGATCTCCGGGCGGTGGACGGCGTCGAGGCGGGCGTAGGCGGCGTCGACGCGGGAGAGGGTGCTGGACATGCGCTGTTCCTCGGTTTTCAGTTCGGGGCCGGGGCGAGCACGAGGAGCGCCGTGCCCGCCTCCACCTGGTCTCCCGGCTTCGCCAGGATGTCCGCCACCACGCCGGCGACCGGCGCGTGCACCCTGGATTCCATCTTCATCGCCTCCAGGGCCAGAAGCGGCTGTCCGGCGGTCACCGTGTCGCCGGGTGCGACGTTCAGCTGCCAGACCGAGGCGGCGAACTCGGCCTCGACGAGCCGGCCGCCCGCGGGCACGGTGACCTCCGCCGGGGGAGCGGCCGGTGCCGCCGCCGCGTCGGCGCGCGCGAACTCGCCCGCCGTCTCCCACGCGTCCCGCTCCGCCGCGAAGGCCGTCCGCTGCCGGGAGCGGAACTCCGCGATGGACGCGGCGTTCCCGGCGAGGAACGCCTCGTGGCCGGCGAGCGAGAAGGTGCCCTCCTCGATGCGCGGTACGAAGCGGCCGGAGGTGATGTCGGCGCGCAGTTCGAGGAGTTCGTCCGCCTCGACCGGATACCACTTGATCCGGTCGAAGAACCGCAGCAGCCAGGGGGAGCCCGGTTCGAACGCGCCGCGCTGCTGCCAGCCCGACCACACCTGGGTCGTACGGCCGACGAACTGGTAGCCGCCGGGGCCCTCCATGCCGTAGACGCACAGGTAGGCGCCGCCGATGCCGACGGAGTTCTCGGCGGTCCAGGTGCGCGCCGGGTTGTACTTGGTGGTGACCAGACGGTGCCGCGGGTCCAGGGGGGTGGCCACCGGGGCACCGAGGTAGACGTCGCCGAGGCCGAGGACCAGGTACTCCGCGTCGAAGACCGTGTCGTACACGTCCGCCACCGCGTCGAGGCCGTTGACGCGGCGGATGAACTCGATGTTCCACGGGCACCAGGGCGCGTCGTCGCGGACGCCCGCCATGTAGCGGGCGATGGCCTCGCGGGTGGCCGGGTCGTCCCAGGAGAGCGGGAGGTGGACCGTGCGGGAGGGCACGACCAGCTCGTCGGTCGGCGGCAGGCCGGTGATGATCTCCCGTACGGCGGTGAGGAGTTCGTGCTGCGGCAGCCGGCGCGGGTCGGTCCGGACCTGGAGGGAGCGGATGCCGGGGGTGAGGTCGGTGACCCCGTCGAGGCAGGCGTCGGTGACCGCCTCCATCAGGGCGTGGACGCGCATCCGCAGGGCCAGGTCCAGCTGCATGGGGCCGAACTCGATGAGCAGGTTGTCGTCCCCGCTGCGCCGGTAGGTGACGTCGCCGTCCCGGGCGAGTATCCCGCCGTCGACGATGGCCGGGCGGGGCGCCCCCGTGACGTCCACCGGGGTGAAGCGGACCGTGTCGCCGGGCCGCAGCTGGCCCAGCTTCCAGCGCTCGCCGCTGGTCACCGTCGCCGGGCAGACGAACCCGCCGAGGGAGGGACCGTCGGGGCCGAGCAGGACCGGCATGTCACCGGTGTAGTCGACCGCGCCGACGGAGTACGGGGTGTCGTGGATGTTGGACGGGTGCAGCCCCGCCTCGCCGCCGTCGGAGCGTGCCCAGCGCGGCTTGGGGCCGACCAGGCGGACACCGGTGCGCGCCGAGTTGAAGTGGACCTTCCAGTCGGCGGCGTAGAAGTCGTGGATGTCCTCCTCGGTGAAGAACTCCGGTGCCGCGTGCGGGCCTTCGGCGGCGGCCACGTGCCAGACGGCGCCGAAGGCGGGGCGGTCGGTGGCCGGCACCGGCGTGCCCTCGCGGACCGTTCCGCCGTGCAGGACGTCGCCGGTGCGCAGCGCCCGCCCCCCGTGACCGCCGAAGCGGCCCAGGGTGAAGGTGCTCGCGCTGCCCAGATACGCCGGTATGTCGAGGCCGCCCGCGACGAGGAGGTAGGTGCGCAGGCCGTGCTCGGCGGGAGCGCCGATCTCCAGTACGGCGCCGGCGGGCACCGTCACCGGCTCCCACTGCGCGGCCGGTGCGCCGTCCACGGTCACGGGGGCGGGGGCGCCCGTGACGCACACGGTGGTGGGGTGGGTGAACCGGAGGGCGGGCCCCTTGAGGGTGCATTCGAGTCCCGGCGCGCCCTCGTGGTTGCCGAGCGCCCGGTTGCCGAGCCGGAAGGACAGGTCGTCCATCGGGCCGCAGGGCGGCACGCCGACCTGCCAGTAGCCGGTGCGGCCAGGCCAGTCCTGGACGGTGGTGAGTGTCCCGCCGGAGACGACCTCGACGCGCGGCGTCGGGTCGGTCACGGTCGCGAGGGTCGCCGTGGAGTGGGCGGCGGCGCGGAAGTCCCGGTGCGTGAGCGCGGCCCGCACGAGCCCCAGGTTCGTCTCGATGCCGTCGACCCGGGTGCGGGCCAGCGCCTCGTCCAGCCGTTCGAGGGCGTGCGCCCGGTCGGAGCCGTACGCGACGATCTTCGCGAGCATCGGGTCGTACGACGTCGTCACCTCGGTGCCGGTCTCCACCCAGCCGTCCACGCGGACCCCCGGCGGGAACTCCACCCGTGTCAACAGGCCCGCGCTCGGCCGGTGTTCGCGTGAGGGGTCCTCGGCGTACAGGCGGGCCTCGACGGCGTGACCGCGGGGCCGGCCGGGCTCGCGGACGACGTCCGCCTCACCGCGGGCCAGGCGCAGCATCCAGGCGACCAGGTCGACGCCGTAGACCTCCTCGGTGACCGGGTGTTCGACCTGGAGGCGGGTGTTGACCTCCAGGAAGTACGCCTCCTCGCGGGTCGCGTCGTACACGAACTCGACCGTTCCGGCGGAGCGGTAGCCGACCAAGGCGCACAGGTCGCGGGCGGCGTCGGCGAGTTGGGCGCGCACGTGCGCGGGCAGGCCGGGCGCCGGTGCCTCCTCCAGCACCTTCTGGTTGCGGCGCTGCAGGGAGCAGTCGCGGTCGCCGAAGGTGACGACCCGGCCCTCGCCGTCGCCGAAGACCTGGACCTCGACGTGGCGGGCGCGCTCGACGAGACGTTCCAGGAACACGCCGGCCAGGGAGAAGGAGGCGGCGGCGACGCGCTGCACCCGCTCCCAGGCGTCGGCGAGTTCGCCGGCGGAGTGGCAGGCCGACATGCCGATGCCGCCGCCACCGCCGGTCGCCTTGAGCATGACCGGGTAGCCGATCGCGCCCGCCCGTTCGAGGGCTTCGTCCAGGGATGCCAGCAGTCCGGTGCCCGGTGCCAGGGGTACTCCGGCCGCCTCGGCCGCCGCCCGGGCCGTGTGCTTGGCACCGAACAGCTCCAGTTGCCCGGGTGTCGGGCCGACGAACACGATCCCGGCGTCCTCGCAGCGGCGTGCGAAGGCCGCGTCCTCGGACAGGAAGCCGTACCCGGGGTGGATGGCGCCGGCGCCCGTGTCCTTGGCCGCCTTCAGGACCAGGTCCGCGTCGAGGTACGACTCCTTCGCGGGCGCCGGACCGAGCCGCACCGCCTCGTCGGCGAGCCGGACGTGCGGCGCGGAGCGGTCGGGGTCGGAGTACACGGCGACCGTGCGCAGGCCCAGTTCGCGGGCGGTGCGGATGACGCGGACCGCGATCTCGCCCCGGTTGGCGACCAGCAGCGTGTCGAAGGTCATGCGGTGCCCGCCTCGGTGTCGGCGGCGGTGACGGTCATCTCCACCGCCGTCGGCTCGAAGCCGTTGCACGGGTTGTTGATCTGGGGGCAGTTGGAGACCAGGACGAGCACGTCCCGCTCGGCGCGCAGGGTCAGCTTCAGGCCCGCAGCCGAGAGGCCGTCGACGATGCCGAGGGTGCCGTCCTTCTCGACCGGCACGTTCATGTACCAGTTGATGTTGGACACCAGGTCCCGCTTGCCGAGTCCGTACTTCGCGCCCTCCGCGAGGAAGTTGTCCACGCAGGCGTGCTGCGACCAGGTGTGGTGGCCGTAGCGGAGGGTGTTGGACTCCTTGGAGCAGGCGCCGCCGACCGTGTCGTGCCGGCCCACCTGGTCGGCGGTCACTGTCATCAGCGGGGTGTGCTCGTTGGACATCAGCACGCTGCCGGTGGTGAGGAAGATGCCGCCCTGCGCGTGGATCGTGTCGGGCGCGCTGTAGCGCACCGACGTGTCGTGGGCGTCGTAGACGAGGAAGTCGACGGCCTGGTTGCCGTGCAGGTCGGTGACGGTGAGCGTCTGGCCCGCGCGGACGACGGACGACCAGGCGGCCCGGGCGGGAACGACGGACGTGCTCATGCGAGCCCCCTCGCGGCGAGAAGTTCGGCGGTGTTGAGGAAGGCGCGGCGGCCCTCCGGGGTGGCCTCCCACAGCGGGTCGCCCGGCCCGGTCGCCTCGGCGCGCCAGGCCAGCACCTCCAGCGGGGTGCTGACGTAGTCCGGGCGGGGGTCGGCGGGGTGCGGCACGTTGGCGATCAGCACGGTCACGTCCTGCTCGGCGCGGAGTGTCACGCTGCCGCCGGGGCCCGCGGAGCCGGTGAAGTCGAGGGTGCCGTCGTCGCGGACCTCGACGCCCTGGAAGAAGGAGAGTGAGGGCGGCAGGTCGCGGGGCTCCAGGCCGTTCTTCGCGGCCGCCAGTTTGAACAGCTCGCGGCCGGCGGGGGAGAGGGACTGGGGGGCGCCGTCGCCGTAGCGCGCGGTGTTGCGCACGAGCGTGGAGGTGCCGCACAGGGCGTCGTGCCGGCCGGAGCTGTCGGCGACCACCGAGGCGAGGACCCGGCCCTGGTCGGACAGGAGCAGCCGGTCCTCGCCGAGGTAGGCGTTCCACTGGACCTTGACCGTGTCGGCGACGTTCAGCCGCTCCCAGGGCCGGTCGGCCGCGTACAGCAGCAGGTGGGCGCAGGCGTCGCCCCGCAGGTCGGTCAGCCGCAGCTCGGTGCCGCGGGCCAGTACCCGGTGCGTGTAGTTGCCGCCCGCGACCGTCTCGGCCCACACCAGGTGGCCCGCCTCGCAGGGGGGCGCCGGCCAGCTCCCGGCCGGTACGACGGGCATGGCCTCGGTGCGCGTGCCCTGCTGGGCACGCGCATGGGCGCGGGCTCCGTAAGTGGTCGCTGTCGCCATCGCGGGACCTCCGGCTCCGGTGGGGGACCGTCCCGGCGGACGGCTCCGTTGTATTTCTGTCGCCCGACAGAAATTAGGCGGGGGCCGGGTCGTGGGCGTTGCCCTCGCGTTGCCGCCGGGTTACCGAGCACTCACGCGAAGCTGCCGGGTCCGCCCGGGGGCAGTGACGTCGTCGCCGGGAGATCGCCCGCGATGCCGTGTGCGAGGATCGAACGCATGGGGACGACAGGGGAACCGCCGGGCCGCCGGGTCGGCCGGCCGCGGGCCGCGCAGCGGCCGGACAGCGGTCTGCGGCCGCGCGAGGAACTGCTCGCGGCCGCCGCCGAGTTGTTCACCACCCGCGGTTACGCGGCCACCACCACCCGGACCGTCGCCGAACGGGCGGGCATGCGGCAGGCTTCCATGTACCACTACGTCTCCGGCAAGGAGGAACTGCTCGCCGCGCTCCTGGAGTCCACGGTGACGCCCTCCCTCGCCTACGCCCGCTCCCTCCTCGCGGACGACACGGCCCCGGCCGAGGGCCGGCTGTGGAAGCTGTGCCGTACGGACGTGGAGTTGCTGTGCGGCGGACCGCACAACCTCGGCGGCCTCTACCTGCTGCCCGAGGTGCGGGCCGAGAAGTTCGCCGGCTTCCACGCCGTACGTGCCGAACTCAAGGACGCCTACCGGCAGTTGCTCGCCGCCACGGCCGCGGGGGGCGCGCTCGCCAAGACCGACCTCGATCTGCGTACGGACCTCGTGTTCGGGCTGATCGAGGGGGTCATCCTGGTCCACCGCTCCGATCCGGAGCGGTCCGTGTCGGTGTTCGCCGAGGCCACGGCGGACGCGGCGCTCCGGATCGCCGGCGTCTGAGGGAACCTCCGCCTGAACCGCCGCCGGGTCCGGCCTGAGCCGCTACCGGGTCCGGTTCGGGCGTCCGCCGGGTCCCGCCCGTACCTCAGGCGGGTCCCGCCCTGAGCCGTCGTCGGGCCCCGCCCGTACCGCCGCCGGGTCCCGTCCGGGCGTCCGCCGGGCCCCTCCCCGGCCCTCCGGTGGCCCTCGCCCGGACCGTCCGGGGGACCCCGTCACCCGTCACGGTGAGTGGTTTTCGCACGCCTGTGCTCCGTGACGCTCCGTGTGCGAATGGAGGCTGAGCGTATAAATGAGGCAGAGGGTACTCCTGTCGCGAGGGGCGATTCAGGCGCTTGCCGAATATGACACGGCCTTGATCCGGTCGGACTAAGCTCGCCCGCAGCGCACCGAGTTGAGGTGTATTCGTGCGCTTGTTCCCAAACATACCGAAGATCCTGAATTTCCTTGGACATACCCCCCACCGCACACCCCAGACTCCCAGCCGACTTGTTTCAGAGGGCCCACATGGTGAGTGTTCGACCCACTCCAGACCGCCGTGAACTCCCGTACGCACGGGTGCTGTTGCTGCCCGCCATAGCGATGGCGGCGGTTACCGGAGCCGCCGTCGCCGTGGTGGCGGAGCCGGCCCGGACGGCCGTCGGCTGGTGCGGCGCCGCCGCCACCCTGCTGGTACTCGTCACCGCCGCGTCGGCGGTCCGACGCGGGCGCTCCCTGCGCGACCTGAGCGCCGAGCAGACCCGTCACACCGCGTACCTGGAACAGCGGATCGCCGCCCACGACCAGGAGATGCTCCGCTTCGCCAAGGAGATCGCGCCCGCCGCGCTGAACCGGATGCGCGGTGGAAACTCCCCCGGAGAGGTGATTCGCCACCTCGGGGACATCGACCCCTCCTACCGCGAACTTCCCCAGGCACAGGTGTCGTTGCTGAAGACGGTGCTCGACATCGTCGACCGCGAGGAGTCGATGCGCGACGCCGCGCAGCGTTCCTTCGTCAACATCGCCCGCCGCGTCCAGGCCATCGTCCACCAGCAGGCCAACGAACTGCGGGAGATGGAGGAGGACCACGGCCGCAACCCCGAGGTCTTCGACGACCTGCTGCGCATCGACCACGGCACCGCGCTCATCGGCCGGCTCGCCGACTCCATCTCCGTCCTCGGCGGCGGCCGCCCCGGCCGCCAGTGGCCCGAACCCGTGCCGCTGTTCAGCGTGATGCGCGGCGCGATGTCCCGGATCCTGGAGTACCGCCGCATCGAGCTGCACTCCATCGCCAAGGTCAACATCCGCGGCACCGCCGTCGAACCCCTCATCCACGCCGCGGCCGAACTCCTCGACAACGCCACGCGCTACTCGCCGCCCCAGACCAAGGTGCACGTCACCGCGCACGAGGTGCAGACCGGTGTCGCCATCGAGATCGAGGATGCCGGCGTCAGTCTCAGCGAGGAGGCCCGCGCCCAGGTCGAGGGCATGCTGGAACGCGCCAGGACCGGCGGCGTGGAGGACCTCGGCGAGTCGCCCCGGCTGGGCCTGGCCGTCGTCGGCCGGCTCTGCAAGACGTACAAGATGCAGGTCTCGCTGCGGGCCTCGGCCTACGGCGGTGTCCGCGCCGTCCTCGTGGTGCCCAGCGACATGATGACCTCCGACCACGCCCCCGGCCTCGCCCACGGCATCGGCGCCACCGCCGCGCCCAAGACCGACCTCGGCGCGCTCGAAGGACCCAAGCGCACGCCCAAGAAGCGCCGTCCCACCAGCCCCCGCATCACCGCGCCGCTCTCCATGGAGGACGACGTTCCCGAGGTCACGGAGTGGACGGCGGGCGGTCTGCCGCAGCGCCGCAGCCGGGTCAAGACCCCGCTCGCCCAGCGGCTCGCCGAGCAGGCGGCCATCGAGCGCGCCGAACGCGAGGGCCGGCCCACGATCTGGTCGACGCCCGCCCCGGAACCGGCGCCGAAGGACCCCGAACCGGGGCTGTGGGTCGAGGCGTTCATGGACGGCCTCAAGGGCGCCCCGGACCCGACCGCATTCACCCAGCCGACACACGAGCCGGCCCGCATCGAGGCCGACGACGAGAGGGACCTCAAGTGATCCAGCAACGAGCGAACTTCGACTGGATGCTGAAGGATCTCGCCGACGGCGTCCCCGGTATCGAGATGATCGTGGTGCTCTCCGCCGACGGCCTGCGCATCGCCCGCCACGGCGGCGAACAGGACGCCGCCGACCGCGTCGCCGCGGCATGTGCGGGCCTGCAGAGCCTGGCGGGAGCCGTCGCCCAGGAGATCCCGGACAGCGACGGCCGGATGCGCATGGTCATCATCGAGGTCAACGGCGGCTACTTCTACCTGATGGCCGCCGGCCCCAACGCCTACCTCGCGGTCCTGTCCGACGTGGTCGCCGAGCCGGGCCTGATGAGCAACCGCATGCGCGACCTCGTCGTCCGGATCGGAGCACACCTCACCAGCCCGCCCCGGCGCAACGGCCAGACCGTATGACTCCTCCGCAACGCCGGCGGCGACACCCCCGAACAGAACCGCCGCCCAGACAGGGCGGCAAGGACCCCCAGCGGCTCTACGTGCTCACCGGCGCCGGAGACCAGGGGCAGCGCGCGGAACTCGACCTGGTCACGCTGATCGTGGCACGCGCCGACCCCCCGCCCTCCGCGCAGCCCGAGCAGGCGGCCCTGGTCCGGCTGTGCTCGACCCCCCTGTCCGTGGCCGAGATCTCGGCCTATCTCAACCTGCCGTACAGCGTGGTGACCGTCCTGCTCACCGAGCTGCTGACGGCCGGACTGGTCCAGGCGCGCGCCCCGATCGTCCGCCAGGCGCTCCCCGACCGTTCCCTCCTCGAAGCGGTGATGCATGGACTTCAAAAGCTCTGACACCATCACGGGTCCACGGACCGAGGACCACCTGCCGCACACGGCCCAGGCCGCCGTGAAGATCGTGATCGTGGGCGGCTTCGGGGTCGGCAAGACGACCATGGTCGGCTCGGTCAGTGAGATCAGGCCGCTGACCACCGAGGAGACCATGACGCAGGCCGGCGTCGGGGTCGACGACAACTACGGCTCCGACTCCAAGACGGCCACCACCGTGGCGATGGACTTCGGTCGGATCAGCATCACCGACCAGCTCGTGCTGTACCTGTTCGGCACCCCCGGCCAGGAACGCTTCTGGTTCCTGTGGAACGGCCTGTTCGAGGGCGCCCTCGGCGCGGTCGTGCTGATCGACACCCGCCGGCTGGAGGTCAGCTTCGAGGTCATGGACCGACTGGAGGAGCGCGGTGTGCCGTTCGTGGTCGCCGTCAACACCTTCCCGGACGGACCCCGTCACCCCGTCGAGGACCTGCGCGCGGCGCTCGACCTGAGCCCGGACATCCCCATCATCGAGTGCGACGCCCGCCGCCGTGCCTCCAGCCGGGACGTCCTGATGACCCTGATGCGCTTCCTGCACTCCCTCGCGATGACGGGCTCGCTCACCTGAGGACCCGGCCGGTCACACCCGCCGGACCGACCCGGCCGCGCCGACCGGCTCCCGCCCGGCCGCATCCCGATAGCCCGATAGCCCCATAGCCCCATAGCCCGATGGCCCAGAGCCCCATAGCCCCACACCCCCGTATCCACCGACTGCCCAGACCCCGGATCCACTTCGGAGCGATCACTGTGACGTCTGAGTCCCACTCCCTCACCGGTACGCAGGACCCCACGGCCGGTCCGCCGCCCGGCTGCCCCGCCCACGGCCGCGGCCCCGGGGGGCTGCGCCGGCTGTACGGCCCGGACGCGGAGGACCTGAGCTCCCTGTACGACCAACTGCGCGAGGAACACGGCCCGGTGGCGCCCGTGCTGCTGCACGACGACGTGCCGATGTGGGTGGTCCTCGGTCATGCCGAGAACCTGCACATGGTACGCACGCCCTCCCAGTTCTGCCGGGACAGCCGCATCTGGACACCCCTCCTGGAGGGCATGGTCAAGCCCGACCACCCGCTCATGCCGCACATCGCCTGGGAGCCCATCTGCTCCCACACCGAGGGCGACGAGCACCTGCGGCTGCGCGGCGCGGTCACCGGCGCCATCTCGACGATCGACTACCGCAGCACCCGCCGGCACATCAACCGCTACACCCAGCGCCTGGTCAACGAGTTCTGCGAGGAGGGCGCGGCCGACCTGGTCAGCCAGTTCGCCGAGCACCTGCCGATGGCCGTGCTGTGCGAGATCCTCGGCATGCCCGAGGAGTACAACGACCGCATGGTGCAGGCCGCCCGCGACATGCTCCGCGGCACCGAGACCGCCATCGCCAGCCACGCCTACGTCATGTCCGCCCTCCAGCGGCTCACCGTCCGCCGCCGCGCCCAGCCCGAGGAGGACTTCGCCAGCCACCTCGTCAACCACCCGGCGGGCCTCACCGACGACGAGGTCACCAAGCACCTGTGGGTCGTCCTCATGGCGGCCTACGAGGCCACCGCCAACCTCATCGCCAACGTGCTGCGCATGGTCCTCACCGACCCGCGTTTCCGCGCGCAGCTCAACGGCGGGCAGATGACGGTGCCCGAGGCGGTCGAGCAGTCCCTGTGGGACGAACCGCCGTTCAGCACGGTCTTCGCCTACTTCGCCAAGCAGGACACCGAACTCGGCGGCCGGCGCATCCGCAAGGGCGACGGACTGCTGTTCGGCATCGCGCCCGGCAACGTCGACCCCCGGGTGCGCCCCGACCTCGGCGCCCACATGCAGGGCAACCGCTCCCATCTCGCCTTCGGCGGCGGCCCGCACGAGTGCCCCGGCCAGGACATCGGGCGCGCCATCGCCGACACCGGCGTCGACGCCCTGCTGATGCGGCTGCCGGACGTCGAACTCGACATCGACGAGGACGAGTTGTCCTGGACCGAGTCGCTCGCCTCACGCCACCTGGTGGAGATGCCGGTCCGCTTCGAGCCGAAGCCGCAGCAGGACGTGATGCAGAAACCGAGCCACGCCCCGGTCCCACCCCAGCGGGCCCCGTGGCAGATCGGCACCCCGCCGCCCCAGGCCGTCCGGACCGCGCCACCGGCACCGGCGCCGCTGCCGGACCCGGTGCCCGTGGCGGCCGCTCCGGCGCAGCCCGCGGCCGAACCGGCCCGCCCGATGGGGGCCTGGCGGCGCTTCCTGGTGTGGTGGCGCGGCTACTGACCGGCCGACCAGCGGTCGTACGAGGCCCAGGCCCCGAGCTCCAGCCCACTGCGGAACCGGTGCTCGACCCCTGTGACCGGATCGGTGAACTCAAGTTCCCGTGCCAGCAGTTGCAGCGGGCGCCGGAAGTCACCGGCCGGCACGGGACCGGTCACCACCGGGTACAGCGGATCGCCGAGGATCGGCACGCCGAGCGTGTTCATGTGGACGCGCAACTGGTGCGTCTGTCCCGTGGCGGGCAGCAGGCGGTAGCGGCCGAGGAGGCCCAGCCCGTCCGGCAGCGGGCGGTGCTCCGCCAGTTCGACCCGGGTGACCGCGTTCGGCTCGCCGTCGATCTCGCGGGCGGCCAGCACTCCGCGCTCCTTGAGGATCCGGCTGCGTACGGTCCGGGGCAGGGTGAGCGAGACGTCGAGGGGCGCGACGGCCTCGTACACCTTGCGCACTCTCCGCTCGCCGAACAGCGACTGGTACGCGCCGCGTTCCTCCGGTCGCACGGTGAACAGCAGGAGTCCGGCGGTCAGTCGGTCCAGGCGGTGGGCGGCACCGAGGGCGGGGAGGTCCAGCTCCCGCCGCAGCCGTGCGAGCGCGGTCTCGGTGACATGGCTGCCCCGGGGTGTGGTGGCCAGGAAGTGCGGCTTGTCGACGACCACGATGTGCTCGTCGCGGTGCACGACCTCCAGCGGGAACGGCACCCGCACCTCGGCGGGCAGCTCGCGGTGGAACCAGACGAACATCCCCGGCTCGAACACCGCGTCGGCCGCGACCGCCCGGCCGTCCGCCCCGACGACCAGGCCCGCCGAGAACATCCGGTCGACGACCCCGGCACCTGCCCCCGAGAGCCGCTCCGCGAGATGCTCTCGCACCGTGGCCCAGTCACCCTCGTGGGGCAGCCGCACCCGCACCGGATCGATCCCCTCGCGCTGAGGCAGGGGAGAGGGCGGAATCCGGGGCTTGCGTCTCATCGGGAGCAAGCGTACGAGGTGCGGTCCCGGGCGACTCCCCGCGCCCGAGGGCCGGTCCACGCAAGCACGGGACCGGCCCTCGGCGCGCGCTCCGGCGCCGCCCTGGTCGAACGGCCCCTCGCCGTCCGAGGCGCCGCCCCGGTCGGGTGGCCCCGGCGCTCTGCCGGGCGCGGCGCCGGG
Organism: Streptomyces sp. NPDC043878; assembly: GCF_056435735.1. Lineage (NCBI taxonomy): Bacteria > Bacillati > Actinomycetota > Actinomycetes > Kitasatosporales > Streptomycetaceae > Streptomyces > Streptomyces sp. NPDC043878. Next base: position 3,459 of record NZ_JBWKDW010000042.1, on the reverse strand, counting down.
CTGTCGTACGGCCATCCGGTCCGCCGTACGACAGCCCGGGTTCCGTCCCGTCGCAACGGCCCCCGCGACCCCGCGGCCCGCCGAGCGCGGCTAGTGCCGCGACAGGCGACGTTCGCCCCGTCGCGACGCCCGGCACGCTCCCCCACTGCCGTAAGGGCGGGGGAGGTGCCCCCACTCGCCGCACCAGCCGAAGACCCGAGTACGTCCAGTCGAGGGCCTCCGGCCGGCACTCCCCCAGCCTCCGGCCGGGGGGACCCCCAGAGCACGCACCGGACGCCGCTCCTTCACGGGCAAACGTTGCCTGCCACGGCACTAGGACGCCGCTTCCGGGACCGCAGCTGGTGTCACTGATCGGCCGCGGTGTGTGGACGCCACCCGCCACAGCGCTCCGGCGCCCACCGTGACCAGCAGGAACAGCACCGTGAACCACAGGAAGTACCAGTGGCCGCCCGCCGGGTCGTACACCGCGGCCCGGGGCCAGGCCAGGTTGACGGTCATGAACAGTCCGTAGAGCAGGGCCAGCACGTTCACCGGGACGCCCCAGCGGCCCAGGGAGAACAGACGGGCACCCGTCTCGTCGGTGCCCTCGGAGGTGAACCCGCCGCGCAGGCGGCGGAGCAGCAGCGGGCCGGTGACCATCGCGTACGCCAGGTACAGCATCACGATGCAGGTGGTGCCGATCGCGAGGAACGCCTCAGGGGAGGCGAAGTTGAGCAGCAGCAGCGCCGCCGCGAGGACGCCGACGACCAGGGCGGGCGCCCCGGGCATCCCGGTGCGGGTGTTGACCTTGGCGAGGCGGCGGGCGAAGGGGAGCTGCCCGTCGCGGGCCATCGAGAACAGCATCCGGCAGGCCGCGGTCTGGATCGCCAGCGTGGCGACGGCGATCGCCACCACCACGTCGGCCAGCAGCGCGCGCCCGACGCCGTCGCCCAGGCTGCTGGTGAGGACGTAGCTCAGTCCGTCGACGCCCAGGTGGCCGTCGGTGAGGCTCGGCGCGGCGAGCAGTCCGCCGAGGACGATCAGTCCGCCGAGCAGGCCGGCGGCGCCCAGCGCGGTGAGGATGGTGCGGGGCGCGGTGCGCCGGGGGTTGTGGGTCTCCTCGCTCATCTCGCCCGCGCTGTCGAAGCCGATCATCACGTACGCCGCGGTGAACGAGCCCACGAGCAGCGCGCCGAACAGGCCGGACTGGGCGGCGGTCCCGGTGTGGAAGGTGATCCCGGGGGAGCGTTCCGAGTGGGTCAGCAGCAGGACGACGATGAGGACCGCGCCGATGATCTCGGCGGTCACGCCGACCCGGTTGACGACGGACATCACCCGGTTGTCCACGAGGTTCACGATCGTGGTGAGGACCAGCAGGACCACACCGAGGACGGCAGCGTTGGCGGCTCCGTCGGCCGAGACCGGTGAGGGGTCGCTGCCGATCAGCTGGAAGCCCGACCAGATGGCGGGGAGCACCATCTGGAGCGCCAGTGCGGCTGCCGCGACCACCACGATCTGTCCGATCACCATGATCCAGCCGGCGAACCAGCCGAAGGTGGGGTTCGACAGGCGCGAGGACCACTGGTAGATCGCGCCCGAGATGGGGTAACGGGCGGCGAGTTCGGCGAAGCAGGCGGCGACCAGGAGCTGTCCGGTCAGGACGATCGGCCAGGCCCAGAAGAAGACGGGGCCCCCGAACGCGTAGCCGAAGGCGAAGAACTGGAAGACGGTGGTCAGGACGGAGATGAACGAGAAGCCGGCCGCGAACGAGGCGTACCGGCCGAGGCTGCGGTGCAGTTCCTGGCGGTAGCCGAACTCGGCGAGGGAGCGGTCGCCGGGGGACTCCGGCGGGTCGGGGCGCAGGTCGGAGGGAAGGGTCGTGGTCACGGCGGCACCTGCCTTGGGCGCTGAATTCCTGTCGGTTGACAGAAATTAGGGAGCCGCTGTTTCCGTGGCGTCACGTGAGCGTGTCCGAGCCGGGCCCAAGTCCTCACGTTCCGGGCGACCCCGCCCTGTCGCGATGGGTCGCGTCTGTTCCCGGGGGTGGGAAAGCGGGTGCGGGAAGCCGCCGCCAGGAGCCGGGGCCACACCGTCGGGCAGCCACACGGCCACACAGTCGGGCAGCCGGGCGCGTACGGCGGAGGCAGCGGCACCGCCGGGCAGTCGGGCGGCTGCCGAACCCCTCCCGGGGGAAGGGGGGGGGGCCCCACTGGCCCCGGCGCCTCAGGGTGAGGCGATGGTGGCGATGATGCCGATGATCACGCTGATGCCGAGTATCAGGCTGAGCAGGCCGAGAAACTTGCGCTGCCCGTTCGGAGGGTTCGGTTCCAGTACGCCCATGGCCCCCAGTGTCGCACCGCCGCCCGGCCCCGGTGGACCCGGGTCAGGCCCGCGCGGCGGCCTCGTCCTCGATGACGCGGTTCTTGCCCGCGAGGATGCCGGCGACGATCTGCGGCACCATCAGGGCGGCCATCAGCGCGATGGGCAGGCTCCAGCCGCCGCTGTGCTGGTAGAGGACGCCGACCAGGAGCGGGCCGGGGATGGAGATGAGGTAGCCGGTGCTCTGGGCGAAGGCGGAGAGCGAGGCGACCCCGGGGCCGGTCCTGGCGCGCATGCCGATCATGGTGAGGGCGAGCGGGAAGGCGCAGTTGGAGATGCCGAGCAGCACGGCCCAGAGCCAGGCGCCGCCGACCGGCCAGAGGTAGAGCCCGGCGTAGCCGATGAGGCCGCAGGTGCCGAGGACGACCACGACCGGGCCCTGGCGGGGCAGGCGGGTGGCGACGCGGGGGATGACGAAGGCGAGCGGGATGCCCATGGCCATGGTGACGGCGAGCAGGATGCCGGCGGTGCCGGCGGCGACCCCGGCGTCGCGGAAGATCTGCGCCATCCACCCCATGGTGATGTAGGCGCCGGTGGCCTGGAGGCCGAAGAAGACCGCGAGGGCCCAGGCGGTGGGGCTGCGGACCATGCTGAGCCGGGCGGCCGGCGCCCCGCCGGTGGGGGCGGGGGCGGCCTGCTCCTGCCGCTCGCGGGCGAAGAGAAGCCAGGGCAGGACCGCGGCGACACCGAGGGCGGCCCAGACCAGCAGGCCGAAGCGCCAGTCGTCACCGAGGGCGCGGGTCAGCGGCACGGTGACGGCGGCCGCGGCGGAGGTGCCGACGGCCAGCGCCATGGAGTAGAGGCCGGTCATGGTGCCGACCCGGTCGGGGAACCAGCGCTTGACGATGACCGGCATCAGGACGTTGCTGACCGCGATGCCCATCAGTGCGAGGGCGCTGAAGAGCAGGAACGCGGGGGTGGCCCCGGTGAAGGGGCGGACCAGCAGACCGGTCGCGATGGCGGCCATGCCGGCGCAGACCACGGCGGGCGGGCCGAAGCGGCGGGCCAGCCGGGGCGCCATGACGCCGAAGAGGGCGAAGCAGAGCGGGGGCACGGAGGTGAGGAGTCCGGCGACGCTGCCGCTCATGCCGAGCCCGTCGC
>NZ_JBWKDW010000041.1:0-47847 GCF_056435735.1 Streptomyces sp. NPDC043878 | reverse complement strand
GTCGACGCTGATGAACATCCTCGCCGGCCTCGACGAGCCGAGCGCCGGGGCGGCCACCGTCGCCGGGTGCGACCTGCTGGCGATGGGTGCCAAGGAGCGGCTGCGCTACCGGCGGGAGGTGGTGGGCTTCGTCTGGCAGCAGACCGGCCGCAACCTGCTGCCGTACCTGACGGCGGCCCAGAACGTCTCACTGCCGATGCAGTTGCGCGGCGGCGCCCGCAAGCGCGCGGGCCGCGCCCAGGAGTTGCTGGACCTGCTCGGGGTGGGTCAGTGCCGGGACCGGCGGCCGCACCAGATGTCCGGCGGCCAGCAGCAACGGGTGGCGCTGGCGGTGGCCCTCGCCAACGAACCGGCGGTCCTCCTCGCCGACGAGCCGACCGGTGAACTCGACTCGCACACCGCCGAGGAGATCTTCGCCGCCTTCCGCACCGCCAACGAGGAGCTGGGCACCACCATCGTCATCGTCACCCACGACCAGGCCGTCGCCTCCGAGGTGCGCCGCACCGTCGCCATCCGCGACGGCCGCACCTCCACCGAGGTCCTGCGCCGCACCGAGGTCGACGCGGCCACCGGCCAGGAGGCGGTGGTGGCCCGGGAGTACGCGATGCTCGACCGCGCCGGACGCCTCCAGCTCCCCGCCGACCACGTCGCCGCCCTCGACCTGCGCGACCGGGTCCTGCTGGAGCTGGAGAGCGACCACCTCGGGGTGTGGCCGGACCCGGAACAGCGCGAGAGGTGACCGGCTCGGCCGCCTGACGGCCCGCCCGGCGGCCCGGGGTCAGCGGACGCTGACCCCGAACGCCCCGAGTCCGGCCCGGCGTACCGCCACCGAGCCGTACGGCGTGCGCAGCCGCAGCCAGGCGCCCGCCGAGCGCAGGGCGACCGGCTCGGCCGGGGCGGCCCCGTCGCCGGGGACGGAGGCGGCGGGGACGCGGGCCGGTGCCGGGCGCAGGAAGCCCATGGCGTGGGCGGCGTGCGCGGCGCGGACCGGCAGGGCGGTGTCGCCGAGCGGCCGCGACCAGATCTCGTGCCCGATCGCGTCGAGCGCCGTACGGGTCCGCTCCTCGGGCGCCAGCGCCTCGGTGCGGGTGCGGAACTCGGCGACGACGGCCGCGACGGCTGCGCGGACCGCGTCGGGAGCGGGCAGGCCCGGTTCGGGCCGCCAGCCGGTGCGGGGCGGCAGGACTCCCGCCCAGGGCGGGCCGGTGACCGCTTCCGGGACACCGAAGGGGGCGCCCGGCTCGGGCTCCGCGTGGACCAGTTCCAGCAGCTCACCGGCGGAGACGGTGCGGTCCAGCTCCGCCGGGGCGTCGTCGAGCAGGACGGTGCGGACCGCCAGCACCTCGAACGAGGCGGGTCGGCCGAAGACCGCCAGCCGCTCCCCGGTGAGCTGGAGGCGGACGGCGGCGGCCTTGTCGTAGTGGACCAGGCGGCGCAGGAAGGCGGCCAGATCGGCCGCCTCCCCACGGTCCGCCGGGCGCAGAGGTGCCGTACTCACGCGGTCCGCTCCCCCGGCACGCCCGCGTCCTCGGGACCGGGCTCCTCCGGGAGGTACTTCTCCAGGAAGTGCCGCTCCTCCTCGGTGATGCGGCGCGGGCGCTGCGTCTCGAAGTCGTAGGGGACGACGACGGTCGAGGCGCGGACGTAGACGGTGCCCGGTCCTTCCTCGGTGTCGGGGTCCTTGACCTCGTAGGCGATGGTCAGCGAGGCGCCGCGGATGCCGGTCACCCAGGACTCGACGAGCACCGGCTCGTGCCGGTGGACGAGCGGGCGCTTGTAGTCGATCTCGTGGCGGGCGACGACGGAGCCGCCGGAGAACGACTTGCTGCCGTTCCCCGGCGCCAGCCGGAACATGAAGTCGATCCGCGCCTCTTCCAGGTACCGCAGGAAGACGACGTTGTTGACGTGCCCGAAGGCGTCCATGTCCGACCAGCGCAGGGGGCAGCGGTAGAGGTGGCGGGCCACTGCGGTCAGCTCCGGGTCAGCTTCTTGTAGGTGGCACGGTGCGGACGCGCGGCGTCCGCACCGAGACGCTCGACCTTGTTCTTCTCGTACGACTCGAAGTTGCCCTCGAACCAGAACCACTTGGAGTCACCCTCGTAGGCGAGGATGTGCGTGGCGACCCGGTCCAGGAACCACCGGTCGTGGGAGACCACCACGGCGCAGCCCGGGAACTCGAGGAGGGCGTTCTCCAGGGAGGACAGGGTCTCGACGTCCAGGTCGTTGGTCGGTTCGTCGAGGAGCAGCAGGTTGCCGCCCTGCTTGAGGGTGAGCGCGAGGTTGAGGCGGTTGCGCTCACCGCCGGAGAGCACGCCGGCCGGCTTCTGCTGGTCGGGGCCCTTGAAGCCGAAGGCGGAGACGTACGCCCGGGACGGCATCTCGACCTGGCCCACGTTGATGTAGTCCAGTTCGTCGGAGACGACGGCCCACAGGGTCTTCTTCGGGTCGATGTTCTCGCGGCCCTGGTCGACGTAGGCGATCTTGACGGTCTCGCCGACCTTGATCGAGCCGGAGTCCGGCGTCTCCAGACCCTGGATCATCTTGAAGAGGGTGGTCTTGCCGGCGCCGTTCGGGCCGATCACACCGACGATGCCGTTGCGCGGCAGGGTGAAGCTGAGGTCGTCGATGAGGACCTTCTCACCGAACGCCTTGGAGAGGTTGTTGACCTCGACCACGATGGAGCCCAGGCGCGGGCCCGGCGGGATCTGGATCTCCTCGAAGTCCAGCTTCCGCATCTTGTCGGCCTCGGCGGCCATCTCCTCGTACCGCGCGAGGCGGGCCTTGGACTTGGCCTGGCGTCCCTTGGCGTTGGACCGGACCCACTCGAGTTCTTCCTTCAGACGCTTGGCCCGCTTGGCGTCCTTCTGGCCCTCGACCTTGAGACGGGACTGCTTGGACTCCAGGTAGGTGGAGTAGTTGCCCTCGTAGCCGATGGCGCGGCCGCGGTCGAGCTCCAGGATCCAGCCCGCGACGTTGTCCAGGAAGTACCGGTCGTGGGTGACGGCGACGACGGTGCCGGGGTACTTCGCGAGGTGCTGCTCCAGCCACTGCACGGACTCGGCGTCCAGGTGGTTGGTGGGCTCGTCGAGCAGCAGCAGGTCGGGGGCCTCGATCAGCAGCTTGCAGAGCGCCACGCGGCGGCGCTCACCACCGGAGAGGTTGGTGACCGGCCAGTCGCCGGGCGGGCAGCCCAGGGCGTCCATGGCCTGCTCCAGCTGGGTGTCCAGGTCCCACGCGTTGGCGTGGTCCAGGTCCTCCTGGAGCTTGCCCATCTCGTCCATCAGGGCGTCCGAGTAGTCGGTCGCCATGAGCTCGGCGACCTCGTTGAACCGGTTGAGCTTGCCCATGATCTCGGCGGCGCCGTCCTGCACGTTCTGCAGGACGGTCTTGGACTCGTCCAGCGGCGGCTCCTGCTGGAGCATGCCCACCGTGTAACCGGGCGAGATGAAGGCGTCACCGTTGGACGGCTGCTCCAGACCGGCCATGATCTTGAGAACGGTGGACTTACCGGCACCGTTCGGGCCGACCACACCGATCTTCGCGCCGGGCAGGAAGCTCAGCGTGACGTCGTCAAGGATCACCTTGTCGCCGTGCGCCTTACGCGTCTTGCGCATGGTGTAAATGAACTCAGCCAAGAGAAACCGTCCGGCAGCTTGAAACTGGCAGTGGGCAGATACACCCCATCTTGCCTGACGTCCACCCTCGGGTCCTAACCCGAATGGGCGGGGGGCTGTGAGCTGGGGGTTCGTCGTCGGGTTCGGGGCTCGCTGTTGAGTTGCCAAGGATCATGCGGGGCCGGGGCACGGTGCGCGGGCGGTGGTTCAGTCCTGGGACTGGGACTTTCGGCCGATGAGGAGCAGGGCCGCGCCGCCGATGACGACCAGGGCGATGGCCGTGCCCGCGATCAGCGGGGTCGCGCTGGTGCCGCCGGTCTCGGCGAGGTTCGTGTCCGCCGCGATGCCGCCGACCGTCGCGGGGCTAGGCTCGCTGAGCGTCTGGACCGCGTCGCCGGCCTCACTGCCCTCCGTCCGGCAGTCCAGGACGCCCGCGAACCGTGTCTCGGAGCCGCTGGGACCGGTGATCGCGAAGTCGTACGCCTGGTCCTCCTGGAGCGGGATCGTCACAGTCCGGGTCGCGCCCGCCGGGACGGTGTGCCCGGTGCCCATGAGCTCGAAGGTGAACTCCGTGTCGCCGGCGTTGGCGGCGGTGATCCGCACTCCGCCGTCGGTGCAGGTCTTCGCCGCCGACAGTGCCGGTACGGCGCCCTGCTCCGCCCAGGTGGCGCTCGCCGTGGCGGAGACGGTCGACTCGCTGGAACCGGCCAGGATCTGGGTCTGGCTGCGGCTCTCGGAGGTGAAGGCCCGGCCGACCGGCACCGTGGTGGAGGCCTGCACGGTCAGCTCGGCCGTGCCGGCCGCCGTGTCCTCGGGCACGTCGAAGAATATCTTGGCGCCGTCCGACGCCGACGTGAGGCGCTTCCCGTTCCCGTCCACGATCCGCGCCCCGCTGGTGGCGGCGTCCGCCGGTGGCGTCAGGGTGACGCTGTCCGCGTTGGTGTGCACGGTGACCGGGCCGATCGGGTCACCCGGGTGACCGGAGACCGCGGGCGGGTCCAGGGACAGTGACGGCTCGGGCTCCGTGAGGGTCCGGGCGTTCTTCTCGAGGTAGTCGGCGAGCCTCTCGGCCTGCGGGTCGACGGCGTCGACGTCCGCGCCGTCCGAGTAGCGCCAGATCGCCACCTGGGTGCCGGCCGCCGCGTCCTGCTCGGTGAGTCCGCTGCGGACGCCCGCCTTGGCGGCGAGCGTCGCGAGGTCGTTGACCTGTGGATAGGAGTTCTGCAGGATCCAACGAATCCTGCCCGCGTTCTTGTTGACGCCCAGCGAGCTGCCGCTCCAGGGCGTCTCGTGGTACTTGGCGTCCTTGAGCGTGGGGTTGCGCAGGTCGACGCAGTAGGTCTGCAGCGTGCCACCGCCATCGACGGACATCTCGAACAGTCCCGCCGAGACCTGGAGATCACCGGTGGGGTCGTGGATCACGGCCGCGCCGTACGTCTTCAGGCCGCCTACGGTGGCGGTCGCTCCGCCCTGGTCCTGCGACGTCCCCTCGGCGGCGGCCGCGCCGGCACCGGCCAGCACACCCGCGGCGACGAGCCCGGACACCAGCGTCACCGCGGCGAGACGGACCGCGCCTCGCCCGCGCACCGACAGCGCAGTGAACGAAGAATGCACAGAGTTCCCCTTCGAGCAGGACCCGTTGACGTGGGGGGCGAGGTCCCACCAGCAGAATCAGAGGCCACGGGAGCCACGTTGGGCATCCTAAGGACGCGGCGCACCGCGCTTCCCCGTGATGCCGTCGGATGGCCGATCCGACTCGGAATCGTTATCGCCAAGATCACTGACGGCCTGCTTGTCGACAAATCCATGCTGTGCCACGGGAGTTCGGCACGTACCCGCCGACAAGCCGCATCCGGTCAGCGCGGTCCTGGACCCCGTCTCACGTCACCGCCGCCGGTTCCGGCTGCCGTGCCGTCGCGTCCGCGGGATCCGCCGGCGTGGTCTCCCAGGTGGGCTCGTTCTGTGGTGGCGCGGTGCCCGCCTCCGGCCTGGTGCTGCGCCGGAAGGCCGAGGTGCCGCGCGACAGATCGTGGCCGATCGCCACCGCGTCGATGTCGGCCGATGTCCGGTTCTGACTGTCGCGTGACTCCGTACGCACCTTCAACCTGCCGTGCACGACGACGGGGTCGCCCACCGACAGCGAGGCGCCCGCGTTCGTGGCGAGCTGCCGATTGGCCCACACCGTGAAGAAGTTGGTGTGTCCGTCCGTCCATGTGTTCTTCTCACGGTCCCAGTAGCGCGAGGTCACCGCCAGCCGGAACCTCGCCGACGCGCCCGACGCCAGCTCCCGGTAGACCGGTTGCGTCGCCACGTTGCCCACCGCGCAGACCATCGTCTCGTTCATCGTGAACCCCTCCCTCGCCCGGCGCCCACGCCGGGTGGATACCCGTACGGGCCTTCCCCGTACGGCTGCTGTCCGCCGTGCGGCGGCGGGACGCGCCGCCCGCCGCGGTCACCGTGACCACCACGAGCCATCGCGCCCGCCGCCGTCACGTCGGTGATCGCGTCCGTCGCGATCGCCGTACGGCCAGACTGCCTTCGCTGGGCCGAGCCCGCCGAGCGCTGTGGACCAGCGCCCGGCTGTGGACAACTCCGTCACCCGGACGAGGGAACTCCCCCGGGCTCCCTACCGCGCGGCCGCCCCCGCCCCGATGACCCGGCCGTACTGCTCCCGTACCTCCCGGTAGCGCAGCAGCTCCGCCGCCAGCGGGTCGAGGACCCGGGCCCGCCCGCATCCCGCGGCCGCCTCCCGCAGCCGCCGCTCCGCCTCCGTGCCGTAGCGCCGTGCGGGGCCCCGCGCCGCCATCCGGCAGCCCCACTCGACCAGCGGTCCCCCGACGATGCCGCACACCATCAGCAGCACCGGCACTCCGAGGTTCGGCGACATGAAGCCGATGATCTGGCCGAGCAGCCACAGGCCGCCCACGACCTGGAGGACCGTCATCGACGCCTGGGCCAGGACGGCCGCCGGCCACCAGCCGGGACGCGGCGGGCGCCCCGGCGGCAGTCCCGCGCGTGTGGCCAGCTCGTCCAGCGCCTCGGGCAGCCCCTGGGAACCGCGTACGGCCGCCTCCCGCACCGCCTGAGCCCAGGGCGCGGGCAGCCCGGCCGAGGCCCGGTCGGCCACCGTCCGTACCGCCTGCTCGACGCGCTGGCGTGCCGTGGCCTCCTCGTCGGCCTGCGTCCGCGACTGGAGCCGTCCCGTGGGCGGTTCGCTCCGGTCCTGGTACCACCGCCACAGCCGCAGCCAGGGCGTCCCGCAGGCGCGGTTGGCGTTGCGCAGCCACGCGCGCTCGGCCGCCTCGCCCGCCGCGGTGGCCCCCACGGCGTCCGCGAGCCGGGCCGCGAACTCGTCGCGCGCCTGCTCGCTGAGCCCGGTGCGGCGGCCGGTGGCGTAGACCGACCGCAGCCGCCCGGCGGCCGCGTCCACGTCGGCGGCGATCCGTCGCCCCGGGGCGCCGCGCTCGGTCACGAACTGGCCGAGCGACTCGCGCAGTTCACCCAGGCCGTCTCCGGTCAGCGCGGACACGGCGAGCACGGTCGCGCCCGGTTCGCCGTATTCGCCGAGGGCGATCCCGTCCTCGTCGAGGAGTCTCCGCAGATCGTCGAGGACCTGTTCGGTGGCCTCCCCGGGCAGCCGGTCGATCTGGTTGAGGACCACGAACATGACCTCCGCGTGTCCGGCGAGAGGCCGCAGATAGCGCTCGTGCAGCACGGCGTCCGCGTACTTCTCGGGGTCGACCACCCAGATCACCGCGTCCACGAGCGCCAGGACGCGGTCGACCTGCTCCCGGTGCTGCACGGCCGCCGAGTCGTGGTCGGGCAGGTCGACCAGGACCAGCCCGCGCAGCTGCGCCTCCGCCTCGGCGCTCTGCACCGGGCGCCGCCGCAGGCGTCCCGGGATGCCGAGCCGGTCGATGAGGCTCGCCGCGCCGTCGCTCCAGCTGCAGGCGATGGGCATCGCGGTGGTCGGCCGGCGTACCCCGGTCTCCGAGATCGTGACCCCGGCGAGCGCGTTGAACAACTGCGACTTGCCGCTGCCGGTGGCGCCGGCGATGGCGACGACGGTGTGCTGTCCCGAGAGCCGGCGCCGTGCCTGTGCCTCGTCGAGGACCCGGCCGGCCTCGGCGAGGGTACTGCTGTCGAGCCGGGTGCGGGACAGCCCCACCAGCTCGCGCAGCGCGTCGAGCCGCGACCGCAGCGGCCCGTCGAACGCCAGCGGGGTCACCGTCTGCGGGCTCGACACCCTGCTCTCCACCACCGGCACGTGCTCCACGGGGGTGCCCTCGGTCACCCGCCGCGCGATCAGCCCGTCGTCCCAGGCACCGATGGATTCGGCGCGGCCCGTTTCCGGGCGCTCCGGTTCCGTTCCGGTACGGCCGGTGTTCGCGGCCTTCGTGCGCCCGGTGTCCGTACGACCGGACGGGTCGCCGTCACCCTTCGGCCCCGTGGGGGCGTTCTCGCGGGCCCCGCGCGCGGGGGCGCTGTTCCGCTCTGCGTCGCCGTCCACGCGCGCGTGCTCGTCGCCGTCCACGCGCGCGTGGTCGTCGCCGGGCTGCCGCGCCTCGGGGGACTTCCCGTCGGCCCCGTGAGGCCGCTCCGCGCGATGCACGCCGGAGGCGGCGGGCTCGGTGGACTCGGCGGGCTCGGAGGACCTCTCCTCGGGGGTGGCCGCAGCACCCTCCGCGGAGGCCCTACTGCCGGCCCCTCCGTTCGTCCCAGTCGCCTCGGACGCCCTGGGCGTCCCGGCCGTCCGGTCCTTCGCCTCCGCGCGTGCCCTCTCTGCGCCCTCCCCCGGACCCGCGGGTTCGCCGTGACCGGCGGATTCCGCGTGCCGGCCGCGGTCCTGGTCGCGGTCCTGGTCGCGGTCCTGGCCGGGACCCCGATCGCGGTCGTGATCGCGGCGCTCCCTGCGGTCCTGATCGTGGTCCCGGCTCTGGTCCCGGCCCCTGTCGTGGGCCTGGTCACGAGCCTGATCGTGGTTACGGCCCGTGTCGTGGGCCTGGTCGTGCTCTTGATCGTGGTCCTGGTCGTGGTCCGTGACGGCGGTCACCGGTCACCTCTCCTTCTGCAGTACGGACAGCGCGGCGATGAGCTCGGCCTGCGGTTCCGGGTGGACCTCCAGTGCGTCGAGGGGGGCGAGGCGGCGCTCGCGTTCCGCGTTCAGGACCCGGTCGAGGTGGTCGGTGAGCAGCCGCCCGGCACGGTCCCGCAGCCTGAGCGCACCGTGGGCGCCGATCCGCTCGGCGAGTCCCTCACCGGCCGGCCGCGCCCTGCGGCCGCCCAGCAGCGCGGTGGCGACGAGCGCGGCGACGACCTCGGGATCCGGCGCGACGCTGCGGTCGAGGTCGAGCACCTCCTCCTCCGCGTACTCCTCCAGCTCCCGCCGCCACCGCCGTACGGCCATCCCGATGCGGTGCTCGACGCCCTCCGCGGACGGATCGTGGTACAGCTCCGGGGCTCCCGCGGCCGGTTCACGCCGCCACGCCTCCTCGACGCGCTCGTCGGCGGCCGTGACGGCGCACAGCAGGAGGGCGCCGAAGCTCTCCATGAGGGCGTCGAGGAGTTCCGCCGCGCTGCAGTCCAGGGGGAAGGCCCGCCAGCGCTTGAGGGCGTCACCGGCGAGCACGGCCCCCCGCTGGAGGCGCCCGCGCACCCGCGCGTACTCGCTGTCGTACGCCGCCTCGACGGCGGAGGTCAGCCGGAGCGCGGCCGCGTACTGGGCGGCCGCCGCACTGGCCAGCTCGGGCATCCTGGCCTTGAGGGAGTCGAGGACGCCGAACGCCGTACGGGACAGGGTGTCCTGCCGGGCGGCGGCGTCGTCGACCTGATGGGTGAGCCAGGTCCGCAGCGGGGCCACCGCGGTGGCCGGCAGCAGGCCGCCGCCCCAGGCCGACTCGGGCAGTTCCGGCACGGTGAACCGGGGGATGTGGCCGAGCCCGGCCTTGGTGAGCAGCGCGCCGTACTGCCGGGAGACCTCGGACACCACCTGGTGCGGTACACGGTCCAGGACGGTGACCAGGGCGACGTCGTACTCCTTGGCGGTGCGCAGCAGATGCCAGGGCACCGCGTCGGCGTAGCGGGCGGCCGTCGTGACCATGACCCAGATGTCGGCCGCGCAGATCAGCTCCGCGGCGAGGACCCGGTTGTCCGCGATCAGGGAGTCGACGTCGGGTGCGTCGAGGAGGGCGAGGCCGGGCGGCAGTGTGTCGGCGGTCTCGACACGCAGCACGCGTCCCGGGTCCTCGCCGGGGGGCAGCAGGTCGTCGTCAGGCTCCTGCGGGGGCACCCACACGCGCGTGAGGTCGGGCAGTACGCGCATCCCGCTGAACCAGTGATGGTCCTCCGGATGGCACACCAGGACCGGTGTCCGTGTCGTTGGCCGCAGCACACCCGCCTCGCTGACGCGCCGGCCCACGAGGGAGTTGACGAGCGTCGACTTGCCGGCCCCCGTGGATCCGCCCACGACGGCCAGCATCGGCGCGTCCGGCTCTCTCAGCCGGGGGACCAGGTAGTCGTCGAGCTGCGCCAGGAGTTCGTCGCGGTTGGCACGCGCGCGTGGGGCCCCGGGCAGGGGCAGCGGGAAGCGAGCGGCGGCGACACGGTCGCGCAGGGCGGAGAGTGCGTCGAGCAGCTGAGGCCGTACGTCCAAGGTCACCACATGCGAAGAATGCCCAATTTTAGGGGAATTCTGAAGCATATGCGCACGCCTGCGCGCCGACAGGACACAACGGGCGGAAGGGATGACTGGGACACGGGCACAGGCCAGGCATAACGAGTGCACAACACCCGGCGCGCGGGGCGCCAAAAGCGGTGCACGATTCGCACCTGCCTGCGATTATCAGGACCGCTTCACTGAACCTCCACATCAAGCCACGGAGGCGAAGCATCAGGGACAAGTACGCGGGAGCCCTATCCTTGTCCCCGGCAACGTCACGGAACGGCCCACACCCGGGCACCCACGACAGAGGCCACCACACCCGGCCCCCGTAGCTCAGTGGATAGAGCAGGCGCCTTCTAAGCGCTTGGCCGCAGGTTCGAGTCCTGCCGGGGGCGCCAACCCGTGGTCAGTCCCGCCTGGGAATCGTCGCAGGTCAGCGGTCTGTTTTGTTCGTCAGTAGCGTTCGTCGTCGTGCGCCCCTGGGGAATCGAGGAACAGCCGCGTCGGCGGAATCCCGTCCAGGCTGAGGAAACGCAGGTCACAGCCCCTCGTCCAGGGCTCGATCTGTGAGCGGCCGGTCACAGGTTCGAGCCCTACGGGGGCCCAAAACATGGCTGGTGTCCTGCTCATGAGCCATGGGGCCTGCCCGACCAACACACTCAAGCGCCTCAAGCGGGCGGTCGGGGCCCCTGCTCAGCACAAGTTCATGCAGTCAGCGGCCCTCTCGGCGCGAACCCGCAGTGGGTGCTGGGGAGTCGGACGCACTACCAGGCAGCACACCGGCCCTCGGTGTCGAGATCGACGCGGCCACCGCCCCAGACCGGGTCGCCTTCGAGCAGGCCGGAAAGTTCCTCCAGGTCGACCGGCAGCGGCCGCAGCACTGAGACTGCACCGCTGCCCAGCGTGTCGAGTTGTTCAGCGAGGACCTCGTCTCCGGGCCAGCCCCGTTCACGCAGGGTGGGCGTGCATGCGATCACCGTCTCCCGGGCGCCGGGCACGCCTCTGGAGACCGCTGCGGTGAATGCGTCTCCGCACTGCTGCAGCACGTCGGTGGGGTCACGCGTACGCAGCAGGGCGAGCAGGGACGGGCCGTCCGCGGTGTGGCAGGCGGCGCGGAGCGCCTTGAGGGCATGCGCGGTCCATGCCTCGGTCATGCCCGCAAGGCTACGCCGGGGTGCGCTGCGGGCTCCATCGTCTCCGCTCCATCGTCCGCTCGGTCCGCACCACCAGAGCTCGCTCTTCCCCAGAACCGCTCGCCTCGGCTCACCCCACGGCGATTGAGTATGACGTCCGGTCAGCTCCTGCCGTCTCGCCCGTCCCCGTCCCTCCATCACGGCGGCGGTAATGTCCGCCATGTGAGCGAGTACCAGTACTACGAGTTCCAGGCCCTCGACCGGCCGCTCAGCCGCGAGGAACAGGACCAGCTGCGGGCCATCTCCACCCGGGCCCGGATCACCGCGACCAGCTTCACCAACACCTACAACTGGGGTGACCTGAGCGGCAATCCGCGCCGCATGGCCGAGCGCTACTTCGACGCCCACCTGTACGTCACCAACTGGGGCACCCACCGGCTGATGCTCCGCCTGCCCAAGTCGGCCTTGGCCCCGCGCACGGTGCAGCCGTACTGCCTGGATCACCACGTCGACGCCTGGACGACTCGCACCCACCTCCTCCTCGACCTGACCAGCGAGGACGAGGGTGGCGACTGGGTCGAGGGCGCCGACGACTCGCTGGCCGCCCTCATCGGCGTACGCGACGAACTCGCCGCCGGCGACCTGCGCCCCCTCTACCTCGCCTGGCTCTCAGCCCTCGCCGCCTGGGAACTCGAGGACGACGACGAAGAGGAGTACCAGACCACCCCCGAGCCGCCCGTACCGGCCGGACTCGGGGAGCTGACCGCCCCGCAGCGCGCGCTCGCCGACTTCCTGCGCGTCGACGCCGACCTGCTCACAGTCGCGGCCCAGGCCAGCCCCTCCGCGCCCGCGGAACCGGCCCGGCCCGCGAAGAAGGAGCTCGCCCCACTGATCGCCGCCCTGCCGGAGAAGGAGAAGGACGCTCTGCTGCTGCGGCTCGCCCTGGGCCCCGAGACCCGCTTGCGCACCGAACTCCTGCAGCGTCTGCGCGGCACCACCACGCCCGCCGCAGCGCCCGGACGCCGGTCCGCCGCCCACCTCCTGGACACCGCACACACCTTGCGCAGCGAACGCCGTCAGCGCGCCGAACACGAACAGGCCGAAGCCCGCAGCCGGCGCCTGACCCACCTCGCCCACGAGGCGGAACCTTCCTGGCAACAGATCCAGGCGCACATTGCCACCAAGAAGACCAGCGCCTACGACCAGGCCGTCGCCCTCCTCGGGGAACTCCGCGACGCCTACGCGCACACCGGACGGGACAGGGACTTCCAGCAGCACCTGACCCGCCTGCGCGAGGACAATCAGCGCCGCCCCGGCCTGATCCACCGCCTCGATTCCCGCGGCCTCCGATGACACCCGCTCGCCCTCGGCGCCAGGCCGCGTCGTACTGCTCCCTCCCCGCCTCAGGGCAGCAGCGTGAACGTGGGAACGTGGTCGGGCACGAGAGCCCGGAAGTGCCGGTGGTCGAGTGTCGCGACATCCGTGCGCTTGAGCCGCTCCGCCACAGCGGCCACCGAAGCGTCAGCGACGCCGAGCGGAAAGCCCCGGTAACGGCGCATCAGCTCAGCAATCCGGGCCAAGTCCCGCTTATCGGGGAACACCTGCACCAGGTCACCGCCGACGACGGCTTCCACCAGATTGACCTCGGCCTCGCACCCAGATACTTCCCAACCAGATAGCAGCTCTCGACGGCTGCGGCGATTGACGTCATTCGATTCGGGCTGCATCGGGATCTGCGGAAGATGCCCAGGACTTCAGTCGCGCCACGCCGCGTTCGGCCGGTGCCCGTGCTGCGGACAGCGCACGGTTGACGGTTTGATGGGCTGGTGTGAGCTCGCGGCCCGGTGGGCGTCTGAGGGGTGTCGTCACCCATGAGCTTGCTCCGATGTAGGCCCGGTCGGCGCGGATCGGGCGCCCTGGCGCTCACAGATACGGATGATCCGGCGGGTGCGGGCCGCCGTCAGGTCGTGGGCGCGGCCGGGCAGGGCGGGTGAGATCAGCAATCGCCCGGCCGGGTCGGTCACCACCTGCGCGTTCACCGTGCCGGCGGTGCTTGTGCGAGTAATCGGCACGGCTGTCGCCGACCCGGTCGCCCTCGGCAAGGGTGCCGTCCAGCAGGACGTAGTCGGGGTCGGCTTCGCGTAGCGCGCGCAATAGGCCGGGCGCGCGGTCGGCGAGCAGGCCGATCACCGCGGCCGTGCGTGCGTGGGCGGTGCCGACGGAGATGCCGAAGCCGGCGGCGAGCTGCGCGAGAGTGTCGTGCCGGCGCAGGTACACCAGACCGACCAGAGGACGCTGGTGCGGTG
Organism: Streptomyces sp. NPDC043878; assembly: GCF_056435735.1. Lineage (NCBI taxonomy): Bacteria > Bacillati > Actinomycetota > Actinomycetes > Kitasatosporales > Streptomycetaceae > Streptomyces > Streptomyces sp. NPDC043878. The sequence goes on along the minus strand of NZ_JBWKDW010000041.1, from coordinate 34,133 downwards.
GAGCTTGCAGCGGCGGTCACCCTTGCGGGTGACGATGAGCATGGTGACCCACTCGACCAGGGCACACGGGGCAGGTCGAGTGCGGCAGGATATGAAGCCAACAGGGCTCCTGCGCCAGCGAGTTGAGACGTCGATCACCTCCCTCAACGGCACGGGAGCCTTGTCCGTTGCGGACGGTTACGTCGTCACTCGATCAGTGGCCACACTGAAACACCCCACTAGCCAACGCCCACCCCGGCGGAACGAACACGGCGAGACCTCCACCAACCCCAGACCGTGTGGCCCACCAGAGCGACCGCAACGGCAACAGCCGTGAACCGAACGGTGGTCCAGGTACCCAGAACAACCTGACTCGGCCCACGCGACTCCCTCTCCAGACGCATGGAAGTCTCGTAAAAGGCCACCAGAGGAATAAGCAGCCGGAAGAACAGGCCACCGATGCCCGGCACCTGCGCGAGGTTCCCCAGGAGCCCAAGGGGTGCTCCGAAAAAGAATGCCAGCACACCCCAGAGGGCGATTCCGGATGATCCCGCACCTGAGGAATCCAGTCCACCCAGGGAGGCCAGGCTTCCCTTAGTGAGGTAGTAGGTCACGACACCGATAGTCAGCCCCACAGGCGCGAGAACAGCCGATTCGATTTTGGACCTGCAGAAATAACCCACCAGAAACGCGTAACAGGCCCATGGCCACCCACCGGTGAAAACGGCACCCACGGCCGCACCTGGACGGCCGCCCCAATGCTCAGCGGCAGGACCTATGAGGCCAAGCAACAAGCCAAGCCCGAGTGGCACCGCAAACGACGCGGCCCGAGCACCCCAAAAGTTCACTCTCTCCCCTTCCGGCCCTGATGCGGCATTACTCCGGGCCCGTGTGCGCCCGGAGTAATGGCCCTTCTGGACCCTGACTGTTGACTTGCGCTTCACATCCGCGATGTAGTTCGAGCAGCTTCTTCCCAGCCGTTACCAGATCGCACCCATAGCACGACTTGCCATGAGTCACATTCTCGCAGGTATTCCCTTTCGGCTGAGCGGCCGAATCTTTGATTTCTCGCTTTACCACGCCCCACTCAGAGGGGTTACCCAGCTCCGCTGGCGGGTTGACGCCGTCCCCCCCGGGGGGGTTCCTCCACTCGCGTGAGCAGCCCGAGGGCGGACAGTTAAGCGGCGAGGGCCGCCGCGCTAACTCCCGAAGCGGGCACAGGGCAGCCTCCGCCACCAGCGATCACCTAGACCTGACGGCTCAGGGGATGCGCCCTGAACCGACCGTCACAGCTTCTCCGGTCGACGACACCGGCGGGGTGGCTGAGGCCGGTTGGGGTGCGGCAAGGCACACGCGTGCGTGGTCGCAACCGGCGTCGTGGCTGGCTTTCGGGCCGCCTCCTGTTCGTTGAGGGTGTCCGCCGACTTCCCTGACGCCGGCGGTTCCGCGGCTCGCACGTGCCGCCCCGGGCCGGCCGGGTCAGACTCCGAGGCGGTGGGTGAGGGTTCTGCGCCACAGGAGGAGGGCCGCGGTGGTCACGAGGGCAGCCGCGCCCAGGGTCAGGAAGTAGCCGGGGCCGGGTACCCGGTCCCCGGAGATCTTCAGGGCGTTGCCGCCGATGCCGCCGCCGAGTGCGCCGGCCAGCCAGAACAGGGCCACCATCTGGCTGACGAAGGTGGCCGGGGCGATCGCCGTGGAGGCGCTCATCCCGACCGGCGCGAAGGAGACCTCCCCGGCGGCCAGCAGCAGGAAGGCCAGCAGCAGCCACAGGGGTGACACGCGGGCGCCGTCGGCCGTTCGGGTCGCGGCCGCGGCCATCACCAGGTAGGCGGCCGCCGTGGTGGCCATGCCGACCGCGTACTTGACCGCGGTCGGCACCCTGTCGCCCGCGCGGGTCCACACCGCCGCGAACAGGGGGGCCAGGACGAGCACGAACAGGGGCACGGCGGCCTGGAACCAGCTCGCGGGCACGGTCCGGCCGAGCACCTCGCGGTCGGTGGCGTGCCTGGCGAACAGGGCGAAGGCCGAGCCGCCCTGGAGGAACAGGGCCCAGAACACGGCCGAGGCGAGGAACAGCCAGACGTAGGTGCGCACGCGGAGCCGTTCGGCGGCGGTCAGCAGCGGGTTGCGCAGCAGCCGCCAGAAGCAGATCACCGGCGCCACCACGCACAACAGGCCGAACAGCGCCATGAGATGGGCGATGCGGAAGGTGCCGAGCGCGGCGTCGGTGCCGTAGCCGAGAACGGCCAGGGCGGTCGCGGCGAGGCCGGTACGCAGGACCCGGGTGCGCTCGGCGGGGGTGGCGAAGCGCTCCGGAGCGGCGCCCGTGTCGCCGAAGTGCCGGGAGCCGCGGACGTACTGGAGGAGGCCCGCGGCCATGCCCACGGCGGCGGTGCCGAAGCCCAGGTGCCAGTTGACGCCCTCGCCGAGCGCACCGACGACGATCGGCGCGAGCAGGGCGCTGACCTGGACGCTCATGTAGAAGACGGCGAAGCCCGCGTCGCGGCCGGCCCGGTCCTCACGGTCGTAGAACGCGCTCAGCAGGCTGGCCATGTTGGGCTTGAGCAGTCCGGTGCCGCAGGCGATCAGCAGCAGGCCGGGGTACAGGGACCAGGTGACCGGCACGGCGATCGACAGATGGCCGAGCGTGATCAGGACGCCGCCGTGCAGCACGGCGCGCCGCGCGCCCAGGACGCGGTCGCCGATCCAGCCGCCGGGCACGGAGGCCAGGAAGACGGCGGCCATGTAGAGGCCGTAGAGGAGGGTGGCGTCGCCGTTGGCCATGCCGAGGCCGCCCTGGCGGGTGTCCTCGGTCGCGTACAGGACGAGGATCGCGGTCATGCCGTAGAAGCTGAAGCGCTCCCAGATGTCCGTGCCGAAGAGGGTGGTGAACCAGCGTGGTCGGCCCAGCGGGCCGGTGCGTCGGGCGGCGCTGGCGTGCGGGCCGGCGGCGGCGCCGGGTGCGGGGCCGGTCGTTGCGGGCCGCGGGTCGGCGGCGGGCGGTCGGGGCGGGGCGGCCATAACTCCTCCGTGCGGACGTCGGGCGGGCACGGGGTGAGGCTCGCCGCGCCCCTTCGACGACCGGTCGAGAACCACTCGGGCCGGACCCGGCCGGACCTGGCCACCATCGCGGCCATACGAGCGGACGGCCTGAGCGCGGACATCCACCGCGGTCACACGGGCGAACGGGCCGCCCACGCACATCCACCACGGCCACACCAGCCAACGGCCCGCCCACGCGCATCCACCGCGGCCATTCCAGCGGACGGCCCGCGCGCGGACGTCGCGTGGCGCCCGGCAGGGGGGAGCCGCCGGGCGCCACGGGGGTGAGGGGACGGGGTGGACCGCGGGTGACGTACGGCGGTGTGCCGTCGCGTGGCCCGGGGGGTCGGTCCGGTCTCCGGTGCCCTCGAACCGGGGGCCGTCCCGCCTCACACCCCCAGGCAACGCCCTGCCCCTCGCGACCGGCTCGCGGCGGACTCGCCCGCCGGGTACCGCGGGAGCCCGGACGCTGTCAGGGGCGTCCGGGCTCCGGTGCGGGGAGGGCCGTGTCCTACGGCCCGTTCTCAGCCGTGCTTCTCGATGTCCACCTTCGGCAGCCGGCGGTCCAGGGAGGCCGGGATCCACCAGGCGTGGCGGCCCATCAGCTGGAGGGCGGCCGGGACGATCAGGCAGCGGATGACGACCGCGTCGACGAAGACCGCGACGGCCATGCCGAAGCCGAACTGCTGGAGCATCCGGTCGCCGCCGAGGATGAACGCGCCGAAGACGGCGACCATGATCGCGCCGGCGGCCAGCACGACCGAGCCGGTGTGGGCGAGACCCTCGCGGATCGCGACGGTGGCGTCCCGGCTGCGGGTCCACTCCTCGCGGATGCGGGAGACAAGGAAGATCTCGTAGTCCATGGACAGGCCGAAGACGATCGCGAAGATCATGATCGGCAGGTACGCCTCGATCGGGCCGGGTTCCAGGCCGAACATGCCCTTCTGGAACACCAGCGTCATCGCGCCCAGCGCCGCTCCGATGCTCAGCAGGTTCAGCAGCGCCGCCTTGAGCGGTACCAGCACCGAGCGGAACACCAGGACCAGGATCAGCAGCGACAGGCCGACCACGATGGCGATGAACAGGGGCATCCGCGAGGAGACGGTGTCGGCGTAGTCGATGACGGCCGTGGTGGCGCCGCCGACCAGGTAGCGGGCGCCGGTGTCCTTGCGGAGCTGGACGAGGACGTCGTCGCGCAGTGTGTGCACCAGTTCGGTGGTGCGCTCGTCCTGCGGTGAGAAGTCGGGGAAGGCGATGACGGTGGTCGCCCTGCCGTCCCGGGACGGGATGGGCCCGGTGGCGGCGGCGATGCCCTCGGTGTCGTTCAGCTTGCGTGAGAGGGCCGCGCCCGCCGTGTCACCGCCCTCGGTGACCACGATCAGCGGGCCGTTGAAGCCGGGGCCGAAGCCGTCGGCGAGCAGGTCGTATGCCTTGCGGCTGGTGGTGCCGGCCGCGTCGTTGCCCGCGTCGGCGAAGCCGAGCCGCAGGTCGAGCGCGGGGGCGGCCAGTGCTCCGAGCGCGGCCACGGCCAGCAGCAGGGAGACCAGGGGCCGGCGTTGCACCAGGCGGGCCCAGGCGCGCCAGCGGTCCCCGCCTTCGACCGGCCTGCCCTTCGCGGTGCGCTTGCGCGCCTTGGCGGTGAACTGCCGGGCGAAGCGCTTGCCGAACAGGGCGAGCAGCGCGGGCAGCAGGGTGAGCGAGGCGATCATGGTGACCAGCACGGTGAGCGCCACGGCGACGGCGGTGCCCTGGAGGGAGCCGAGGCCGAGGGCGACCAGGCCCAGCAGGGCCACGATCACGGTGCACCCGGCGAAGAACACGGTGCGGCCCGCGAGGTCCAGGGCGCGCCGGCCGGCTTCCTCGGGGGACGCGCCGCGCACCAGCTCGGCCCGGTAGCGGGCGAAGATCAGCAGCGCGTAGTCGATGCCGACGCCGAGACCGACGAGCATCATGATGTACGGCGTGTAGCTGGCGATCGTGAAGACGTGCGACAGCAGGATGATCACGCCGAGGGTGCTGCCGACGGCGAACACCGCGGCGATGACGGGCAGTCCGGCCGCGATGACGGTGCCGAACATCAGGCCGAGGATGACCAGCGCGGCAAGCATGCCGATGCCCTCGGCGGCGCCGCCCGCGGGTTCGGCGAGCTTGCGGGCCGCGTCGCCGCCCAGTTCGACCGTGAGGGCTCCGGAGCGGGCGGTGCGGGCGGTGTCGTAGATCCGCTGGGTGTCCGCCTTGGCCATGTCCTCGGACTTGCCGTCGAGGACGACGGTGGCGTAGCCGACGGTGCCGTCCCGGGAGACGGCCTGCTTGTCGTCGTAGGGGCTGCGCACCTCGGCGACCTGGGGCAGTTTCGCGACCTTGCCCAGCATGGCCGTGACCCGGCCGCGGGTGTCGGTGCCGGTCATGCCCTGCCGGTCGTGGAGAACGATCTCCAGGGTGTCGCCGGCCTGCGCCGAGCCGTGCTTCTCCATGGTCTCCAGCGCCTGTTGGGTCTCGGTGCCGGGCAGGGAGAAGTCGTCGCGGTAGGCGTCGCCGACGGCGGAGGCCGCGGCCCAGACACCGAAGAGGACGACGACCCAGAGCAGCAGGGCCGTCCACCGGTGGTGCTGGGCGAAGCCGGCGGTGCGCTCGAGGACGGAGCGGCTGTGTGGGGGTGGCGGCGTGGTGGGGGTGTCGCCCCGGACCGGAGTAGTGGTCACCATGCACTCCTTGTTGAGACAGTGCGCCCAGAGGTGTCACGACGGCGTCGGGTGCGGCTGGAGCCGCGGTGGAGCCGACCGTGTGACGGGGCGTCAGCCGGTGGTGGTGTGCGGGGGTCGGGACAGGTGCAGTACGCGCAGGACCCGCTCGCCGTTCTTCGGCCGGGGGGTCTGCTCCCCGGCGCGCAGCAGGGTGCGGCGGGTGAGCGTCATCGTGGCCGGGTCGAGGTCCACGACGTGCGAGTGGACGGACGGGTCGGCCAGGACGGCCCGGTGCCGCTCCGCCTCCGCGTGGACGGTGTCGCGCAGGTCCGTGACGGGCCCGAGCGGCTCGCTCTCGCTGACGAGGTGTCCGGCGGGGCCGGAGCCGAGGTGGCACTGCAGGACGGTGCCGGTGTGTACCGGCACCGGTCCGAAGGCGGCGCAGAGTCCCGCGTACTCGGCGCCGGTGAGGAAGCGGCCGAACTCGTGCGGTTCGGCCCAGACGTAGAAGGGGGCGTAGCTGTTGTGGCCGTCGCCGTCGGTGGCGCCGGTGACGCAGAACGCCTTCAGGAGCAGCCCGGTCCGCGTGTCCCAGGGGGCCGAGCGGTCCGCCACTCGCCGGTGGATGACGTTCATGTCGTAGTCGGCGGGCAGCGGGATCGAGTAGTGGGCGGTCAGCACGGCGGGTCACCTCGTCCGGGTCGCGTGGTCCGGCTGGTGGTGCTGCCGGGCGCCCGGAGTGTGGCGTGCCGCGCTAGTGCGGCGGTGGGGCAGGCCGTCAGGCCCGTGTCTGGAGCCGCAGGGTCTCGGCGTGGAAGATCTCGTTGCCGCGGTTGGTCAGGTCGAGCAGCAGTTCCTGCTGTTCGGGGGTCAGTTCGGACAGCAGTTTGCCGAGTGCCGCGCGGTAGTCGGTGAAGACGGTGTCGACCCGTTCGGCGAAGGTCTCGGGGACGGTTTCGACGATGACGCGTCTGCGGTCCCCGGCGTCGGGCCTGCGGCGGACGAAGCCGGCCTTCTGGAGGCGGTCTATCACCGTGGTGATGGCTCCGCCGCGGCTCAGTCCGGCGCGCTCGGCCAGCTGACCGGGCGTCATCGGGCCTTCCAGGTCGAGCAGGCTGAGGCAGTTGAAGTCGGTGGCGTTGAGCCCGACCGACTGGGCCACCGCGGACTGGAACAGAACCGTCCTGGCCGCCTGCACCCGCAGGGCCGTGGCCAGCGACATGAGGGTGCCCAGGGAGCGGTCCTCGCGGTCCTCTTCGCCGTGCGGTCGCATCGTCGCGTCGCCTCTCTGCCGTTCGGTTCCGGCCAGCGTACTGGCGCGTGTGCCGTCCCGCGTCCGGCGTGGGCGTCGCCGTCACGGTTCCCCGGTCGGGCGGGGCGCTTCCGAGGTCGGGCGGTGACGTCAGGGTTCCGCGGTCGGGCGTTGACGTCGCGTGTCCGCCGTGTCGCGTCCGCCGTCGCCCGTGCCGACGCCGGTCGTGGGTCAGGCGGTGCGCCGGGAGCGGTCGACGCGCAGGCGGACGGCCCTGCTCGCCACCCCGAAGAGGGGTCCGCTGGTGGGGAACGGCTTGATCCGGCTGTTCTGGAAGCCGGCGACCAGCCACCGCCCGTCCACGCGCTCCAGGATCAGCGTCTGCCTCGACAACCGCTTGGGCGTGACCTCCTTCTGCCAGGGGTAGAGGGCCGCGCCGGTGGAGACGACGATCGCGCGGTCCTCGCCGGCCGGGCGGACGCTCTCGATCTCGTGGGTCACCAGCCGGGTGCCGTAGAGCATCGTGCGGAACATCAGGCCGTGCATGTCCGCGATCTCCTGGCGGCCGTCGAGCAGGACGCCGTTGAACTGCACGTAGCTGGCGTCCGGGGTGAACAGGGCGCCGTAGCCGGGTCCGTCGGCGGCGTCCCAGCGCTCGGCGAGGCCGGTCAGGACGGCGCGGGCGTCGAGGCCGGCGACGCGGGTCCCGTGCGTCTGGCGGGTGGTGTTCATGTCCGTTCTCCTTCGGTCGGCGGTGGGCCGCGTGCGGCGGCACCTTGCTTGAACGCTCTAATTTAGTGCTTCTCTCTTTCCGTGCATCTCTAATTTAGAGAGATATGGCGGAGGTGTCAAGCGGATGCCCCCGCCGTCCCCGGCCGCGGATGCCCCCGCCGTCCCCGGCCGCGGATGCCCCCGGCCGTCCCCGGCCCCTCCCCGCAGCCGCGGCGCCCAGCCGCGCTTGAGCGCCCGTCGAGGCGTCGTCAGGACCATCGGCGCACCGCCCGCGGAGCACACGGGTCCGCACACGGGACTTCCGGAAGAGGTGCATTGCCATCGACACGCACACGGAGCACACGCAGCAGCCCACGCGACGGGGGCCGGGCGGGCGTCCGGCCTTCGTCGACGTGTTCACCCCCATCGCGGTGCGCGTGGCGGCCACGCTGCGCATCGCCGACCACATCGAGGCGGGCGCGCGCACCCGCGACGAACTGGCGGAGAAGACGTCGACCGAGGCGGGCGCGCTGGGCCGACTGCTGCGTTTCCTCGCCTGCCGGGACGTCTTCAGCGAGGACGAGCCGGGCGTGTACGGCCTGACCGCCACCTCGCGCCTGCTGCTCGACGCGCACCCCTCACGAATGCGGCACTGGCTGGACCTGGAGGGCGCCAGCGGCCGTATCGACCTGGCCGCCTGCGGCGGGCTGCTGCACGCCGTGCGCACCGGCGAGCCCGGCTACGACGCGGTCTTCGGCGTCCCCTTCTGGGACGACCTGGAGCGCCGGCCCGAACTGGCCGACTCCTTCAACGCCCAGATGGCCGCCGTCCAGGGCCGTCTCGCCCCCGAGGTGGCCGGCGCCCATCCCTGGCACGAGGCCCGCCGGATCGCGGACGTCGGCGGCGGCACGGGTGCCCTCCTGGAGGCGATCCTGCGGAGCGCGCCGGACTCCCGCGGCACGCTCGTGGACCTGCCCGGCACCGTCGAGGGCGGCGCCGGACGGTTCGCGGCCGCCGGGCTCGCCGAGCGCACCGAGGTGGTCGGGCAGTCGTTCTTCGACCCGCTGCCCGCGGGCGCCGACGTCTACGTGCTGAGCCAGATCCTGCACGACTGGGATGACAAGGAGTCCGTGGCGATCCTCGCCCGGTGCGCCGAGGCGCTGCCCGAGGGCGGCCGGGTCATGGTCGTCGAGCGGGTCATCGCCGAGGACGAGGGCAAGCAGCTCAACACCGAGTACGACCTGCGGATGCTGGTGTTCAACAAGGGCCGCGAGCGCACGGTCGAGGAGTTCACCGCCCTCGCCGCCGCGGCCGGGCTGCGGCCGGCGGGCGTCACCCGGCTCGCGTCCCACCACTCGCTGCTGCTGTGGGAGCGCGCGTGAGCACGGCCGTGGAGACAGATCCCGAGGTGCTGGTCGTCGGTGCCGGGCCGGTCGGCCTGTGCACGGCGATCGAGCTGGCCCGGCGCGGGGTGCGGGTGCGGATCGTGGACCGGCGCACCGAGCCGCGGCGGGGGACGCGGGCCTGCACGGTGTGGCAGCGCACCCTGGAGGTCTTCGACCTGATGGGCCTGCCGGTGGACGCCTACCTGGACTCCGGCGTCGACTACACCCACCGCACCCACCACTTCGCCGGCCGGCCGCCACTGGTCAGGGCCGCCGGGCAGCCGGGCACGCGCTACCCGCGGCCGCTGCTGATCGGGCAGTCGCAGACGGAGGAGATGCTCACCCGGCATCTGGCCGGACTCGGCGTGCGGGTCGAGCGGGGCCTGACCGCGGTCGCCCTGGAGCAGGGGCCGGCCCGGGTCACGGTCCGGCTGGCCGGTGCCGACGGCGGCTCGCACACCGTACGGGCCGACTGGGTGGTGGGCGCGCAGGGCCCGCACAGCACGGTGCGGGACGCGATCGGGGCGAGCTGGGAGAAACGGCCCTGCCCGGGGACGCAGCTGCTGCAGATCGACGCCCGCTGGACGGGCTCGCTGCCCGGCGACCCGGCGCACTGCCACCTGTTCCTCAGCGAGGCGGGTTCCCTCGGCACCGCCCCGCTGCCCGACGGACGGCACCGCTTCTACGCCGGTGTCGCCGACCCCGATCCCACCCGGTCCGGCGACCCGGACGCCGACGAGGTGCTCGACGCTGTCCGGCGCGTCAGCGGCGTGTCCGACCTGCGCTTCCACGACGGACGGTTCAACTGGCGCGTACGGCTGTACAACGCGGTGGCCGGCCGCTACCGGGCCGGGCGGTGTCTGCTGGCCGGCGACAGCGCGCACACCGTCATGCCGGTGACCGCGCAGGGCATGAACACCGGCGTGCAGGACGCGTTCAACCTGGGCTGGAAACTGGCGGCGGTGGTCCGGGGCCGGGCGTCCGCGCGGCTGCTGGACAGTTACGAGGCGGAGCGCAGGCCGATCGCCCTGGCGCTGGCCGAGCGCAACGAGCGTACGTACTGGGGCGGGGCAGGGCCGGTGCCGCCCTTCGAGCTGCTGCGCTCCCGCCTCACCGGAGCCGGGGGCGCCGGGGAGGCGGGGGCGGGCCACACCGGGTTGCCGCTGGCCTACCCGGACAGTCCGCTCAGTGCCGGGAGCGTTCCCGCCGCCGGCGGTCCCGGTCCCGGTGCGCGGGTTCCGGACGTCGAGGGCGAGGGGGGCGCGGCCCGGCTGTTCCGGCTGCTGGGCCGGGGCGACTGGACGCTGCTCGCGTTCCCCGAGGACCCGGCCGACCCGGCCGCCGCCGAGGTCGCCGCCAAGGAGGCCGCCGCGGGGGCCGGCCGGGCCGGGGTGCCGGTGCGCGTGGTCACCGCCGGGCGGGGCTCGGACGGCACCCTCGCCGACCGGTCGGGCACCCTGCGCGCGAGGCTCGGCGCGGACGCCGGCGCCCTGTTCCTGATCCGCCCCGACGGCTACGTCTCCTTCCGCGGCGGGGTCCGCGACGGAGCGGCCCTCGACCGGCATGTGGCGGCGGTCCTGGCCTGACCGCTCCCCGCCCGCACACCCACGGGGCCCGCCCACCGAAGTGGACGGGCCCCGCTCGCGTGCACGGCGATGGGTGATCGGCCCTTCTCCCGCTCGGCCGCTCCCCGCTCCCCGCTCGCCTCGCCCAGTGCCCGCCCGGTCAGAAGGACACCGGGAACAGGTCCTCGTAGTGGCCGGTGCGGGCGGTGAGGAGGACGGCGAGGGTACGCAGCGGGGTCCGGTCCGTGGCCGGCAGGAGACGGGCCGTCTCCGCGCAGCGGTCACCCCGGCACAGGCCGGCGCGGGTCCAGGCGGTGAGCGCGTCCGTGGCGGGGCGCTCGATCCACGTACCGAGGACCGACGCCTCGAACGACGGGTCCGGGCCGGCTCGGTAGACCCCGCCGGTGACCCGCCGGGCGCGGGCTGTGGCCACGGCGCGGGCGCGCAGGTCGGGGTCGTGGCACAGGTCGGCCGCGGCCGCGAGCCAGGTCGCCCGGAGGATCGAGCCGCCGGTGCGGCGGGCCGCCGTACGCAGCGGTGAGCTCCCGGCGCACAGGGCGCCTTCCGCGGCCGTGGAACCGCGGGCGTCCAGCGAGCTCAGCAGGAGCCCCGCGTCGTCCCCGGGCCGCGCCGCGCGCGGCGTCGGGGCCGGCAGTCCACGGTCCACGTCGCGCAGCACCGGTCCGCCCAGCGCGCGGGCGATCAGCCGCAGGTTCACCCGGTCCACCAGGTCCGCCGTGTCGTACGGCGCGGGGCCGTCCACCCGGGGCAGCCACACCTCGCGCACCTGGCGGGCCAGCGGCCGGGCGAACCCGGCCGTCAGACCGGTGGAACGGGCCACCGCCAGGGCCGCCGCCGAGGCGCTCAGCGCCGACTCGCGGGCGCCCGCGGTCGGCCAGCCGGCCCGGGAGTGGGCCCCGGCCGCCGGCGCGCGCACGGCGGAACAGCCGAGCCGCAGCGCCCAGTACGTGGCCTGCGGGTCGCCGTGTCCGGCGCCGGGCAGTCCGATGCCGCCGTCGGGCAGCGTCCGTCCGTCGCACGCCGAGGGCGCGAAGCGCGGCAGCCGTGCCCCGAGGCGGCTCGCCGCGGTGCGCAGCGCCGCCTCCGACGCGAGCCGCACCGGGTCGATGTCGAGGCGGGTCAGGGCGCGTTCGGCGGCCACGGCGAGTGTGGCCGCGCGGTCCCGGTCCGCGCCGGTCACGCCCAGGGCGGCCGCGGTCTCCAGGACCGGCACCACCCCGCCGGGCGCGGTGACCGCGTCCCGGGTCGAAAGGCCTTTGAGGGCACGGGAGTTTGCGGTCCGTACCGGTGCGGGGACGGGCAGTCCGAGCCGGGTCAGGACGCGGACGGCCACCGCCGTGCCGCCCGGGTCGGGGGTGTGCGCGGACGGCCCGGTGCGGTAGCCGCCGCCACTGCGCAGCGACTCCAGCGTGCGGGCGACGGCCGCAGTGTCGACCGTGCCGCCGACCGTACGGAGGGCGTCCACCGCCAGGTCGACCTGGGCGAGGGCGGGCAGCCCGGAGGAGGCCAGCCGGCCGGTCTCCGCGGACGCGGCCCACACCCGCAGCCGGCCGGGGTCGACCCGCGTATCGGTGCGGGCGCCGGGGAGGGCGGCGATCCGCAGCCGCCAGTCGGTCTCGTACAGGGAGAACGCCGACTGCGCCGGGGCGGATCCGGCGGAGGGGACGGCCGCGCCGGCGCCGTCCACGAACCAGCCGCGCCGTCCGTCGGTGACCCAGGAGTCGAGCAGCAGGGCGCGCGCGTCGACTCGGACGGGCGCGGCCGCGGCGTCCGGACCGGACGTGCCGCCCGGTCCGGGCGCCCGGCCGGCGGCGGCCGGGCCGCACGCGCCGGCCATGGCCAGCAGCGCAGTGAAGGCCGCCAGCCGTCCTGCCCGGTGCGCGCGGCCCGGGCGCCGCGGGGCGGGCCAGGGCATCAGCTGTAGGCCCGGTCGCGGCTGGTCACGGTGTAGAAGGACGAGCCGAACTGGAAGGTGCCGGTGACCGAGTGGCTGATGCGGAACACGTTGGAGTAGTCGTCCTGGCTGGGGGGGTAGAACGCGACCTGGTCGTAGGCGTGTTCGCTGTACCAGTTGTCCTGGACGGTGGTGGTCCAGGACGCCTCCGCGGTACTGCCGGTGCTCTTGACCGCGGCTCCCTGGGGCGCGCCGACCACCCAGAAGGGCGCGCCGACGGAGCCGACGTCCCAGGTGTCCGTGTGCTCGATGCTGTCGGCGGTGAACGGCCTGTCGCCGAGCCAGGACACGTCGGAGGAGGTGTCCGTGAACAGGGCGTAGTACTCCATGTACGGCACCTTGACGTAGCTGGCGCCGGCCGCGCCGAGCACGCCCTGTCCGCCGGACACCGCGACCTGGCGGCGCTTCGAGGAGTTCAGCCACTGGTCGCGGACCGGGAACCCGGACTGGTCGCCGTGCCCGCCGCCGCCGGTGGCGGTGGGCGCCGGGGTGGGCTCGCCGGCCGGCTGCTGCCGCGCCAGGCGCTCCTGGTGGACGGCCGCGACGAGTCCGCGCTTGTCGCGCACCGACGGGTCGGCGGTGAGCACCCGCCCGTGCGCGTTCTCCTCGACCACGACGGTGCCGGGCACCGTCCGGTCGGCCGCCGTCGATCCGGTGGCGCCCCGGGTGACGCCGAGGGCGAGTCCGCCCAGGGTCAGCGCCGCGGTCACGGCGAGCGCCGTCGTGCGCCGGTAGCGGCCGACTGTGATTCCCATGGTGTGCTTCCCTCTCTGCGTCTGCTGCCCGGACGGGCGGTTCACGGCTTCTCGCGGTGCGCGAAGATGTCGGGCTGTCCGTTGGTGTCGCCGGTCACGAGGTTGGTGGCGTACGAGGCGAACACCACGGTGTCGGCGTGCTGGTCGGCGTCGGGGAAGTAGCTCGCGGCGTCGGCCTGCGTCCCGCCCGCGCCGACGCTCACCCGCCGCAGCTCGCCGCCGGGCAGGTCCGCGACGAAGATGTCGCGCACGTTGTTGGTGTCGTCGGGCACCAGACGGGGTCCCGCGGACGCCATCGGGATGTGCCGGCCGTCGCCGGAGATGCTGGCCCAGAACGTGCCGCCCGGCGCGGGCACGCCGTCGTCGCCCTTGTCGACGAGGCGCAGGGTGCCCTCCTGGAGGTCCTGGAGGTAGATGTGGTTCTGGCCGGTGGTGGGGCTGTCGGCCGTGAGGTTGGTGGCGTGCGAGTTCAGGACGACGTAACGGTTGTCGTCGCTGATGGTGCCGCCGATGGTGATCTGGTCGGACTGGATTCCGGCGGCCGAGACGCTGAGCCGGGTGGTGCGGCCGGTGCCGAGGTCGCGCAGGAACTCGTCCACCTTCTTGTTGGTGTCGCCCGGGGCGAGGTTGGTGGCGTTGGAGAAGAAGGTGGCGTAGCGGCCGTCGGCGCTGAGCTGGGTGCCGTCGCTGGCGGCGTTGCCGGGGGTGCCGTCGTCGGCGGCGCTGGTGCGGACGGTCGTGCCGGTCACCATGTCGCGTACGACCGTGTCCCAGGTGCTCGCCGGCGTGTCGCCCGGGATCAGGTTGTCGGCGGAGGTCGCGAAGGCCACGTACCGTCCGTCGGCGGAGAGGGTCGGGCGCATGCTGTCGCCGTTGCCGGGGGTGCCGTCGGCGGCGGCCGAGACCAGGACGCTGGCGCCGGTGCGCAGGTCGGTGCGGTAGATGTGGGAACGGCCGTCGCGGACCCCGCGGACCAGGTTGGTGGAGTCGGCGGAGTACACCGCGTAGTGGCCGTCGGCGCTGATGGTCGGGTCGATGCCGGTGCAGCCGTCGGGCTCCCGCCCGTCCACGCCCCGGCCGACGCGGACCGTCGTGCCGCGCCGGAGGTCGCGCAGGAACACGTCGCTGCAGTCGTTGTGGTCGCCGCGGACCAGGTTGCTCGCGTGCGAGGTGAACACCACCAGGCGGCCGTCGGCGCTGACGGAGGCCCGCTCGCTGGGGCCGTTGGCCGGTGCGCCGCCCAGGCCGACGCTGACCAGGACGGTCTCGCCGGCGGTGGACGCCCCGGCGGGGCCGGGCGCGGCGCCCACCGCCACGAGGGCGAGCGCGCTGCCCAGCAGCGCCCCGCGGGTGGCCCGCGCACGGGCCGTTCGGTCCGTTCTCATGTTGCCTCCTCGTGCCCGGCGCCGGGTGGCGCACGGTCGCGGAGAGGGTCACACCCACGCCTCGCGCACTGCTCCAATGGGCCTCGAACCGGCCAACTGGCCTGAAGGGCACCGGTGTCGGGGGAAACGGCCGGGGCACGCGCGGACGGCCGGCGACAGCACAGCCACCCGGGGCCGCGGGGGATGGGGCACCGGGTGGCTGTGGTTCGGGGAGGCGCGGATCCACGCAGGGGCGGGCTACTGCGCGGATCCACGCCGGGGCGGGCTACTTGACGGCGGCCCGGTGAGGCGGGGCTACTTGACGGTGGCCCCGGTGGGCGTGGGGGCGCCGAGGTGGGCGGACAGGGCGGTCAGGACGGAGAGCAGGAGGCGTTCGAGGCGGGCGTCGATGCCGATCTCGGCGACCCTGCGGCCCAGGCGTCCGGCGCCCGGGACCAGGTTGTGCACCCGCAGCACCACCCGGCTGCCCCCGTCCGCCGGTTCGACGGTGTAGGTGCCGCCGAACCAGGTCTGCACGCCGACGGCGCCGGCCGCGCGGTCGACCGTCAGCTCCAGATAGTCCTCGCCGGAGGTGCCGAAGCGTCCGGTGAACTTCTCGGGGCCGCCCTCCAGGGTCACCGCGCCGCTGTCCCGGACGTGGTCGCCGGCCAGCACCAGGGCGTTGCCGTCCACCCCGGCCGCGCCCTCCCGCACGTTCAGCAGGGCCTCGGTCACCTGCTCCACGGGCGCCTCGACGACTCCCTCGACGCGCCACCCGGCCCGGTCACCCGCAGATGTGTTCATGCCCATCCCTCACCGCTAAGCTCGTCCTACAGACAGGAATTCTCGATGCTTCGGAAATCTCGATACGTCGAAATACTTTGCTCCCGGAGGTACGCCATGTCAACCCCGCACGGTCACCGCAGGCCGGAACTGATCGCCACGATCGAGGACGCGGTGCGGGACAACGGTGGCCGCGGACAGCTGCTGCACCAGGCGATCGCCGCGCGGTTCGGGCTGAACCCCACCGACATGAAGTGCGTCGACCTGGCCCGCAGCGAGCCCCGCCTGACCGCCGGCCGGCTCGCCGAGATCACCGGCATGAGCACCTCGGCGACCACGGCCGTGCTGGACCGGATGGAGAAGGCCGGCTTCATCGAGCGGGTCCGCGACCCCGACGACCGGCGCCGGGTCATCGTGGCCTCCACCGGCCGCCGCGAGCAGGAACTCGCCGCGGCCTTCGCCCCGCTCGCGGACGCCATGACCGCCGTACTGCAGTCGTACGACGACGACCAGCTGGAGGTCATCGCGGGGTTCTCGCTGCGCGTCAACGAGCTGCTGCGGGACCTGACCCGCACGCTGCCCGGGACACCGGCGGCCGGCGGGCAGCCGCTCACCACGCGACCGGCAGCGAGCTGAGCCCCCGGATCATCCCGGCCCCCCAGGTCAGCTCCTCCTCGGCGACCGCGAGCCGCAGCCCGGGGAACCGGCGCAGCAGCGCCTCGAACGCCACCTGGAGCTCCACCCGGGCCAGCGGCGCCCCGAGACAGCGGTGGATGCCGTGGCCGAAGGCGATGTGCCGGTTCTCGGTGCGGCCGAGGTCGAGGACGTCGGGGCCGGGGAACATGTCCGCGTCGCGGTTGGCCGAGGCCGTGGACGGGATGACCGCCTCCCCCGGCCGTACCACCGTGGAGCCGATCTTCAGCTCCTCCGTGGCGATCCGGATGGTGCCGCCGCTGACCGGGCCCGGCGTCCAGCGCAGCAGCTCCTCCACGGCCGCGGCCGGGAACTCGGCGCCCCGCAGCGGGTCGAGCTGCCCGGGGTGCCGCAGCAGCGCGAGGACGGAGTTGGCGAGGGAGTTGGCGACCGTGTGATAGCCGGCGGTGATCAGCGTGGCGGCCACGGTCACCAGTTCGGCGGGCCGCAGCCGGTCCCCGTCGCGGGCGGCGATGAGGGTGCCGAGCAGGTCGTCACCGGGCGTCTGCTGCTTCTCGGCGATCAGGTGCCGCAGGTAGTCGGCCAGCCGCTGCCGGGCGCCGGTGACCGTGCCCGCCGCGTGCGGGGCGAGGGTCAGTGCCGCGTCCGTCCACTCCTTGAAGGACTCCCGGTCGCCGTCCGGCACGCCGAGCAGCTCGCAGATGGTGATGATGGGCAGCGGCCTGGCCAGGTGCTCCACCAGGTCCACGGGCGGCCCGATCGCGGCCATGGCGTCGAGCAGCCGCTCGGTGGTGCGGGCGATCCGGGGCCGCAACAGCTCGGCCTGCCGGCCGGTGAAGGCGGGCGCGAGCAGCCGGCGCAGCCGGGTGTGGTCGGGCGGGTCCATCGCCATGATGGAGTCCGGTTCGGGCCGGGCCGGGCCCAGTCGCGGCGCGTCCGGCCGGGTGGCGGCCGCGCGGCTGAGCCGGGGGTCGTTGAGCACCGCGCGCACGTCCTCGTACCGGGTCACCAGCCAGGCATGGTCCCCGGTGGGCAGTTGGGCGCGGGCCACCGGGCACCCGCCGCGCAGCTGCCGCCACTCGGGCGGCGGGTCGAACAGCCGGGGGTGTTCGAAGGGGAAGCGCAGGCCGTCGTCCGGGAGGTCGTCGGACACGGCTTCCGGGTGGTCGCCGGACGGGGCGTCCGGCATGTCGTCGGAGATGTCGTCGGAGATGTCGTCGGACAAGACGGTCCTCCAGAAGTCTCGTTGAGGGCGCGGCGGGCGGTGCGGAGCCCGGGTCACTCGACGACTTCCATCTGGCCCATCATTCCCATGGTCATGTGGCCCAGCAGATGGCAGTGGTACATGAACCTGCCGGTGTAGTCGGTGAACCTGAGTTTGAAGCGCACGCTCTTGCCCGGCATGACGGTGACGGTGTCCTTCAGGCCCGCCTCGCCCGGCGCGGGGGGCGTGCCGTCCCGGTCCAGCACCTGGAAGTGCTCCAGGTGGGTGTGCAGGGAGTGCGGGATGCCGAACCGCGTGTCGGTGTTGCGGACGGTCCACACCTCCGTGGTGCCGAGCCGGGGCCGCAGGTCGACGCGCTCGGGGTCGAACGGCCGGCCGTTGATCAGGTGCTGCCCCGTGGCCGCGTCGAAGGACATGACGAGGGTCCGCTCCACGGTGGGGGTACCGAGGTCCGGCACCGGGCGCAGCTCGTCCGGCACCCGGGAGGGGTCGTGCGCGGTGCGCACCACGTCGAAGCGCATCACCTCCGGGAGTTCGCCGGGGAAGGCGATGGCGTTGCTCAGGACGACCTGGGAGCCGACCGGGTAGCGCGAGAAGTCGATGACGACCTCCTGCCGCTCGGCCGGCCAGATCTCCAGGACCCGGGCGGGCACCGGGGCGGGCAGCAGACCCCCGTCGGTGGCGATGTGGGTCATCTCGTCGCCCTGGCCGAGGCGGAGCAGGAAGGCGCGCTCGTTGGAGGTGTTGGTGAGGCGGATGCGGTACTTGCGGGCGGCGACCTCGAAGTACGGGCGGGGACGGCCGTTGACCAGCACGGTGGGTCGGTCCATGAAGCCGTCCATGGCGTACACGAGCGAGCCGTCCTCGGCGAACTTGGCGTCCCGCAGGTACAGCGGCACGTCGTACCGCCCCTTGGGCAGCGGCAGCTTCTCCTCGAACGCGTCGGTCAGCAGATAGCCGGCCACGGTGCCCAGGTAGACGTTCTCGGCGTGCGCGTGGTGGGAGTGGTCGTGCAGCCACATGGTCGCGGCGCGTTGCTCGTTGGGGTAGTTGAAGACGCGGGTGCCGCCGGGCAGCACCTCGTTGTCGGGGTGCCCGTCGTGGCGGGCCGGGACGTGGCCGCCGTGCAGGTGCATGGAGAAGGGCACGCCGAGGGCGTTGGTCTGCTCGATGATCACCGGCCGGCCCCGGGTGGCCCGGATGACCGGGGCGACCTCGCCGTTGAACAGGCGCATCCGGGTCGTGGTGCCGGGCAGGACGGACACGTCCGCCTCGCGGGCGGTCAGCCGGTAGACGTCGTAGCCCGCGCCGTGCCGGCCGCGTCCCCCGCCGAGCGGGCGCAGCACCCGTGCCGGCCGCAGCGGTACGGCGAAGAGTTCCTCGGCGTTCCCGCCGCCGGACCCGGTCGCGAGCGCCGTCGCGCCCGCGCCGGAGGCGGCGGCCAGCACACCGGTGGCAGCGCTCGCCCTGATGAGTTGCCTGCGAGTCAGCACGCGCTCTCTCCTTGTTCGGTGGGCCGGATCCGCGTCGGGTGGGGCCGTGTCCGCGTCGGGTGGGGCCGTGTCCGCGTCGGGTGGGGCCGTGTCCGCGTCGGGTGGGGCCGTGTCCGGTGGGGTCGGTCTCGGGTGGGGCCGTGCCCGCGTTCGGTGGGTCCGTGTCCGGTGGGTCGGGGTCCGCGCACATTCAGCCGCAGTGGGCTAGGCGCCCGCTTGAGCGGCGGTACACCGGGGCCGGTGGCCGCTCAGCCGGTGCGGTGGACCTTGTGCTGGGCCGCCTGGGCTCGCGGGCGGACGACCATGAGGTCGACGTCGACGTGCGGCGGCCGGGTCACGGCCCAGGTCACGGCGTCGGCGACGTCCTCCGCGGTGAGGGGCTGTTCGACGCCCCGGTAGACGCGGGCCGCGGCGTCGGCGTCGCCCCGGAAACGGTTGAGGGCGAACTCCTCCGTGCGCACCAGTCCGGGTGCGATCTCGACGACGCGCACGGGTTCGCCGCACAGTTCCAGCCGCAGCGTGGCCGCGAGGGCGTGCGCCCCGTGCTTGGCCGCCGCGTATCCGCCGCCGCCCTCGTAGGCGACGTGCCCGGCGGTGGAGGACAGCACCACGACCGTGCCGCCGCCGCCCGCCACCAGCAGGGGCAGCAGTGCCTGGGTGACGTGCAGGGTGCCGAGCACGTTGACCTCGAACATGGCGGACCAGTCGGCCGGGTCGGCGACGGCGACGTACTCGGTGCCGAGCGCGCCGCCCGCGTTGTTCACGAGCACGTCGACCCTTTCCAGACCGTCGGCGAAGTCCCGTACGGCCTGCTGGTCGGTGACGTCCAGGGGGTGCGCGGAGCACTGGCCGCCGGCCGCCGTGATCTGTGCGGCGACCGTTTCGAGGCGGTCCTTGCGGCGGCCGGTCAGAACGACCCGGTGGCCGGTCGCGGCCAGCCGGCGCGCGGTCGCGGCGCCGATGCCGCTGCCTGCTCCGGTGACGACGGCGACAGCAGTGTCCATGAGGGCTCCTCCAGGTGGTGCCGTTGGGCGGGACGACCGGGGCAGGGTGCCGCGTCCCGCTCGAATACGCCTATGGCCGCCGGCGCGGGAACGTGCCGCCGCCCGTTCCCGGCCACCGGCGGACGCGCCCTCTCGATACGGCCTGAAGCCACCCTTGAGCCGGTCTGCGGAGCATCCGGGCCTCAGAACTAAGGAGGAACCGGTGAGAGACGCGAACCCAGCGGGACCCTCGGGCGTCGGGCGCGGTCCGCGGCGGCGCGGCGTGCTGTTCGGGCTGGCGGGCGGCGCGACCGCGCTGCTGCCCGGCACGGCGGTGGCCCAGGAGTCCGGCAGGCACCAAGGACCACGGGCCGGGACGGTCGTCGGCGCGGTGGCCGCGCCCGACGGTCTGGCCCTGAGCGCCGACACGGTGCCCGCGGGCGTGGTCACCCTGCGCGCGACCACGCCGGACCCCGCGCTGCAGCACCCCCTCGGGCTGATCAGGCTGCTGCCCGGAGTGTCCCTGGACGCCTTCCTGACGCACTACCGGCAGGCCGCCACCGCCAAGGACCCGGCCGAGCGGCGGGCCGGACTGGAACTCATCGACAGCGAGGCGCGCTACTTCGGCGGACCGGCCGTGACGGCGGCCGGCGGGGCGGTGGAGGTGACCTGGATCCTCGCCCCCGGTACCTACCACCTGCTCGACTACACCACCGTCGACCCCGCGCACCCGGAGCGGGTGCGCACGCTGCGGGTGACCGGCACCAGTCCGCAGGGCCGACCCCGGGTCGCGCCGCACGTCATCACGCCGTACGACGACGGCGACCGGGGCCGGTACCTCACCGCGGGCACCCTGCCCGCCGCCGGGGTGTTCCAGGTCGTGAACCACACCGCGCAGCTCAACGAGGTGATGTTCCTGCGGACCGTGGCGGGGGCCACCGACGCGGACGTCACCGCGTGCATGGAGGCGCTGGGCAGGGGTGAGAACCCCCCGGTCTACCCGTTCACCGGCGTGCCCACGGGTCTGACCCCGCTGCAGCCCGGTTCGTCCGCGGTGTTCGCGCACTCCCTCCAGCCGGGCCGCTATCTCCTCACCTCCTTCATCAGCAACCGGCAGACGCTGGTCAAGCGGGCCTTCGAAGGCATGTGGCAGCTGGTCACCCTGCGCTGACGGCCCTTCGGCGGCCGGTCCGAGCCGGTCCGGTCCGGGGCTGGGAAGGGGCCGGTCGGGGCCGGGAAGGGACCGGTCCGAGCCGGGAAGGGACCGGTCCGAGCCGGGAAGGGACCGGTCCGGCGGACGGTCAAGCGCCGGACCCGCACCGTTCCCACGCCGGTCCAGCGCGATCCCACGCCGGTCCAGCGCGATCCCACGCCGGTCCCCCGCCGGTCCAGCGCCGGTCCCACGCCGGTCCAGCGCCAATCCCACGCCAGTCCTACGAGAGAGAGATGAACACCTATGAGGACGGTGGCCCATCGAGACGGGCGGCGGCGCGTCCTGCTGTCCACGGTCTCCTCGGACGCCCACACCTGGAACCTGGTCTTCCTCAGGCTGCTGCTGGAGGAGATGGGCCACGAGGTCGTCAGTCTCGGGCCGTGCGTACCCGACCGGCTGCTCCTCGACTCCGTGCGCCGGATCCGGCCCGACCTGCTGGTGGTGAGCACCGTCAACGGTCACGGGCAGCTCGACGGGGCCCGGATGATCCGCAAGCTGCGCGCCGACCCGGTGGCCCGGGACACACCCGCGGTCATCGGCGGCAAACTGGGGATCACCGGCGACGACGGCACCACGACCGCGAGGGCGCTGGTCGACGCCGGGTTCGACGCGGTGTTCACGGACACCGCGGACACCGCGCTGATCGGCCGGATCCTCGGGGCGCTGCCGCAACGGGCTCCGGAGGGCAGGGCGGTATGACCCGGCAGTCGTCGAGCGACCGCCCGTCCGTCGATCTGGGCACCCAGGTGCGCCGGGCCGCCGCCATGGGCCTGCTCGTGGTGCAGCCCAGGATGGGGATGGCCGCCCCGGACGCGATGGCGGCGGGGCTGCGCGCGGTGTGCTCGCTGCCCTACCCGACCGTCGGCACCCTCACCCTCGACAGCTACACGCGGGTCGGCGACCACGACCACGCGCGGGCCGCGCTCGCCGCGGGCGACGCGCTCAACGGCTTCCCGCTGGTGGCGCACGGACCGCGGGTCACCGCGCGGGTCGCCGCGGCGGCCGCCGACCGCGCGGTGCAGGTGCGGCACGGCTCGGCTCTGCCGCGGGACATCTTCCGCGCGATGGCGGCCGCCGGTCTGTCCGCGAGCGAGGGCGGCCCGGTGTCGTACTGCCTGCCCTACGGCCGCACCCCGCTCGCCGAGTCCGTCGCCAACTGGCGTACGGCGACGGCGGAGTTCGCGGAGCTCAGCCGGGCCCGCGGACTGCGGGCGCATCTGGAGACGTTCGGCGGCTGCCTGCTCGGCCAGCTGTGCCCGCCCTCGCTGCTGGTGGCGACGAGCGTGCTGGAGGCCCTGTTCTTCGTGCAGCACGGCACGACCAGCGTGTCCCTGAGCTACGCGCAGCAGACCGACGCCCGCCAGGACGTCGAGGCGCTCGCCGCGCTGCGGCTGCTCGCCGACGAGTGGCTGCCCGACCACGTCGACCGCCACCTGGTGCTCTACACGTACATGGGGGTCTTCCCGGGCAGCCCCCAGGGCGCGCAGCTGCTGATGGACCGCAGCGCGGAACTCGCGGTGCGCGGCGGCGCCCAGCGGCTCATCGTGAAGACGCCGGTCGAGGCGGTGCGGCTGCCGACGGTCGCCGAGAACGTCGCCGCGCTGCGGTCGGCGGCCCGCACCGCGCTGCGTACCCGCGGTGACAGCCGCATCCCGCGGGCCCACGAGGTGGACCCCGGTGAGGTACTGGCCGAGGCGCGGGCGCTGGTGGAGGCGACGCTGGAGCTGCACGACGACGTGGGCACCGCGCTGACCCGCGCCTTCGCGGCCGGAATCCTGGACGTGCCGTTCTGTCTGCACGAGGACAACCGGGGGCTGACCCAGGCGGCCGTCGACGGGGAGGGCCGGCTGCGCTGGACCCGGACCGGACGGCTGCCGCTGCCCCGCCGCGCGGGGGCGGCGCGCTCCGCGCCGGGCTCCGTCACCGCGGGCCGGCTGCTGCAGATGCTGCGCTACACCGCGGACCGGCACGACCTGCTGGCCCTGGAGGGCGCCCCGGACTCCGGCTGGGAGGCTCTGCCCGGGCAGCCGCCCGACGCGGCGCCGCCGGAGCCGTACCGGATCGCCGTGGTCGGCACCGGCCCGCGCGGCACCTCGGTGCTGGAGCGGCTGGCCGCCCGGCTGGCCGAGGAGCCGGCCGCGCGCCCGGTGGAGGTCTGCGCGATCGACGCCACCGAGGTGGGACCGGGCCGCATCTGGCGCACCGGCCAGCCGCACTGGTCGATGATGAACACCGTCTCCGGCGAGGTCACCATCTTCTCCGGGCCCCCGGACAGCGGTCCGGCCCGCGCCGGTGCGGGCCCCTCGCTGTACGAGTGGTGGCGGGTCGTCGACCCGGAGCGGGCGGCCCCGGACGCCTGCGCGCCGCGCGCCCTGTACGGCCAGTACCTCGCGTACGCCGTGGACCGCATCGAGCGGAGCCTGCCGGCCGGGGCGCTGCGGCTGCGCCGGCTGTCCGGCCAGTACGTCCGGACGCTGACCCGGGAGTCCGACGGACGGTACCTGCTGACCCTCGGCGACGGACGCCGGGTGCGCGCGGACCGGGTGGTGCTGACCACCGGCCACCCGCTGCCCGGACTGCGGCCCGACCAGCGGGCGTTGGCCGACTTCGCCGCGGAGCGGCCGCACCTGCGGTACGTGCGCGGCGACTCGGCGATCGACATGCCGCTGGCGGACGTCGAACCCGGCAGCACCGTCGGCGTGATCGGCCTCGGCCTGTCGTTCTACGACGTCGTCGCCGCCCTCACCACCGGGCGTGGCGGCCGCTTCGTGCCGGCCGGGGACGGCCTCCGGTACGAGCCGAGCGGCCGGGAGCCGCTGCTGGTCGCCGGGTCGCGCAGCGGGGTGCCGCTGCTGGCCCGCGGCCGCAACCAGAAGGGACCGCAGCACACCTACCGGCCGCGGCTGTTCACCCGGGAGCGGGTCCGCGCGCTGCGCCGCCGCGGGCAGCTGGACTTCCGGGCGGACGTCGAGCCCTGGCTGCTGGCCGAGGTGGAACTGGTGCGCTGCGCGACGGCGCTGCACCGCGACTACGGGCCCGACATCGCCGAGCGGTTCCGGCACGAGGCCGAGGAGGCGGTACGGGCCGGCGACGCCGATCCGCGGGAGGCGGTGTTCCGGGCCGCGGCCCGCTGCGGTCTGCGCGGGCTGCGCCCCCTGGACCTGGAGGAGTGGGCCTGGCCGTTCCGGGGGCGCCGCTTCCCCGGCGGGGCGGCCTTCCAGGAGGAGCTGGCCGCGCTGCTGCGCCGGGACCTGGAGCTGGCCGAGGAGGGCAATGCCGAGGGGCCCGTGAAAGCCTGCCTGGACACCATCCGGGACGTGCGCGGGGTGCTGCGCTCCGCCGTGGACTTCTCGGGTCTCGCCCCCGGCTCGCACCGCGAGGACTTCCTGCGGGACTTCGTGCCGACGGTGTCCCGGCTCACCACCGGACCGCCCATGGTGCGGCTGCGTCAGCTCCTCGCCCTGCTGGACACCGGGCTGCTGCGGATCGCCGGCCCGGACGCCCGGTACGGCGCCGACCCGGACACCGGACGGTTCTTCGTGGAGTCGCCGCAGGTCGCCGGCAGCCGCACCGCGCTGGACGTGCTGATCGACGCCCGGATACCCGAGCCGGACCTGCGGCGGGCGCACGGCGACCTGACGGCCCGGCTCCGCGACCAGGGCCTGCTCACGCCGTACGTCAACCGGGGCGCGGACGGCACCGAGTTCGCCACCGGCGGCGTGACGGTCACCGGGTCGCCGTTCCATCCGGTACGGGCCGACGGGCGCCCGGAGAACGGGATGTACGTGCTGGGCATCCCCAGCGAGTTCACCCGGTGGTTCACCCAGGTCGGCAGTGGACGCCCGGGCGTGTGGGGCGAGTTCACGGCCGACGCCGACGCGATCGCCGAGGACGCCCTGGCCGGGGTGCGCACCGGCACCGGCGGCCGGACGCTGAGCGGCGCCGCCCTGAGCGGTGTGGTGCTGAGCGCCCGGTGGCGGGCCGAACTCGGCTCGCCCGACGACGAAGGAGACCGCTGATGCCCTCGCGCACCCAGGCGGCACCCGCCCGGGACGCCTACCGGGCGGCCCGGTGGACGCCCGCGCACCACGAGTTCCGCGCGGCCCGCGACCTGCTGCTGCGCCACCGCACCGACCCGGACACCGCGGCGGCCCTGTTCCGCTGGCCCCGGCCGGAGCACTTCAACTGGGCGCTGGAGTGGTTCGACGTGATCGCGCACGGCAACGACACGCCCGCGCTGGAACTGGCCGGCCGGGACGGTGGGGTGCGCTCGTTCTCGTACGCCGAACTCTCCCGCCGCTCCGACACGGTGGCGAACTGGCTGGCCGGCCTCGGGGTGGCGCGCGGCGACCGGCTGATGGTGGTCCTCGGCACCCAGCCCGAGCTGTGGGAGGTGCTGCTGGCCGCGCTGAAACTCGGGGCCGTGGTGGTGCCCAGCCATCCGGACCTGACGGCCGCCCAGGCCGCCGACCGGGTGCACCGCGGGCGGCTCACGCACCTGGTGTGCCGGGCCGCCGCGACCCCGGCCTTCGCCGGCCTGACCGTCCCCGGGACGCGGATCGCGGTCCCCGGCCCGGACGGCCCGGTGCCGGCGGGCTGGACGGACTACCGCGGCAGCGAGCGGGCCGCCGGCCGGTTCGTGCCCGAGCGCCCCACCCCGGCCGGCGACGTGGCGTTCTGCTACTTCACCTCCGGTACGACCTCGGCACCCAAGCTGGTCGCGCACACCCACCTCAGCTATCCGGCCGGCCACCTCTCCAGCCTCTACTGGAACGGCCTGCTGCCCGGCGACCGGCAGGTCAACGTCTCCTCGCCGGGCTGGGCCAAGCACTCCTGGAGCAGCCTGTTCGTGCCGTGGAACGCCGAGGCCACGATCGTCGCGCTGCCCGAGGGCCCCGTCGACGCCGTCCGGCTGCCCGGCCTGCTGGACCGCCTGCGGGCCACCGCCTTCTGCGCGCCGCCGGGTGTCTGGCAGGCCCTGCGCCCCCATCTCGGCTCGCGCGCACCGAGGTTGAGGGAGGCCACGAGTGCCGGTGAGCCGCTGCCACCGGACCTGGCCGAGGCGGTCCGGGACGCCTGGGGGGTCGCGGTGCGCGACGGGTACGGGCAGACCGAGACGACCGCGCTGATCGGCACCACGCCGGGCACCGAACCGCGCCCGGGGCTGCTCGGCCGCCCGCTGCCCGGCTACCGCATCACCCTGCGCGACCCGGAGACAGGGGCCCGCCAGGACCTGCCGGGCGGGCCGGGGACGCCGGACGGGTCCCGGACGGGCGAGATCTGCGTCGAACTCGACGCGGGCGGGCCCGCCGGGGCGGACGCGTGCGGCGACGCCGGGCGGCCGGTCGGTGTGATGGCCGGCTACCCCGACGACCCCGAACGCACCGAACAGGCCCTGGGACGCGGCTGGTACGCCACCGGCGACCTCGGCGAACGCGACGCGGACGGCTGGATACGGGTCCTGGGCCGGCGCGACGACGTGTTCAAGTCCCACGGCCACCGGGTCTCGCCGTACGAGGCGGAGGCCGCGCTGCGCGCCCACCCGGCGGTCGCCGAGGTGGCGGTGGTGCCGGTGCCGGACGACCGGGCCGGACTGCTGCCGCTCGCCGTCGTCGTCCCCTCACCCGGCCGGACGGCGGACGCGGCGCTGGCCGGGCTGCTGCTCGCACACGCCGGACGCGCCCTGTCGCCGGTGGGGCGCCCCGAGCGGCTGTGCTTCGCCGAACGGCTGCCCCACACCACCTCCGGCAAGATCCAGCGGCGCGTGGTGCGCGAACGGCTGCCTGAGTACGGCGCCCCGTTCGGCCCCGCGTCCACCACCGCCGGACCCTCCCCCGTCTCCGTATCCCCTGATTCCCCTGCTGCGACAAGGAGTTGACGACATGTCAGCACAACAGGTGCCGGTGGCGGCACCGCTGCTCGTCGAGGGGCTCGACCGGCCCGAGGAACTCGCCCGCCGCCTGCGGTTCACTCCGCTGACCGCGGACGGCCGCGTCGGTGTCGAGGTGTTCCCGCTCTACGGCACCGAGCAGACCGGCCCGTCCGGGCCCGCGGCCTCGCTGGTGCGGTACCACCCGGGCGCGAGCGCCGACCCGCACCGCCACACCGGCTACGAGATCATCCTCGTCCTCGACGGCGAACTGATCACCGAGGACGGACGGCACCCGAAGAACTCCCTGCTGGTGATGGCCCCCGGCAGCGTCCACGCCCCGCGCACCGAGCGGGGCGCGCTGATGCTGGTGGTGTGGGAGGCGCCGGTGGAACCGGCGGAAGCGGTGACGGCGACGGAGGGCTGACCCGGACGCCGGGCACCGCCCCCGTCCGGAACACCGGCCGCCACCCCCGTCCGGAACACCGGGCGGGGGTGGCGGTCCTGTGTTCGACTGCCGGGCGCGTCAGAGATCAGGGGTCGGGGTCAGGGGCCGGGGCCCGGGGGTCGCGGGTCGGGAGCGGGGGTCAGGGGCGGGGGTCGTGGGCCGGGGTCGTGGGCCGGGGTCGCGGGTCGGGGCCGGGGTCACCGGCCTCACACCTCCTCGGACGTGATGCCGTAGACGGCGTAGTGGCGGCCGCGGGAGCGGTCCTGGAAGGTCCTCAGCGCCGAGGGGTTGTCCTTGTGGTCCGGGCCGAACTGCCAGGCGCGGTACGCCTCCAGGCTCTCCCACTCGCCGTGCAGCGCGAACTCGCCGGGCCGGTCCACGTCCCGCAGCAGCTCGCTGCGCAGCAGGCCGGGAACGGTGTCGGGCCGCACCCAGCTGATCTCCCGGTACGCCCGCTCCAACGGTTCCGTGCCGTCCTCGGGGGCCCGCAGGTACACGACCACGCGGACGCGCTCGGTGGGATGGGAGCTCTCGGGACTCGTGGAGCTCGCGGGGCTCGTGGAGCTCGCGGGGCTTTCGGTGCTCGTCATCGGGGTGCCTCTCGTCAGTCGTAGTACTCGGGCGCGACCCGCAGCGTCCGCCACTGCTGCGCGTCGTGGCCGTGCACGATCAGGGCGTTCTCGGCGCGCGCCAGCTCCACCAACTTGCGGGTGCTCTCCCGCAGTTCCTTCTCGTCCAGGTCGAAGGGGAGGACGGGACGGTCGTCGGGGTCCAGGGCCGCGCTCATCGGAATGGCGTCCACCGCGAGCAGCACCGCACCGGTCCGCTCCAGCCGGACCAGGACGGACTGGTGGCCCGGCACATGTCCGCCGGAGGCCACCAGCTCGATGCCGGGCAGGAGTTCGGTGTCGCCGTCGACGGCGCGGTAGCGCAGCCCGGGCACGTCCCACAGCGGCCGGGACGCGGCCAGCCTCGGCACGGTGCCGGAACGGGCCAGGTCGAGGTGGGCACGCTGGATCACGAACTCGGCGCCGGGGAAGGCGGCGTGACCGCCCACGTGGTCGGGGTCGAGGTGGGAGCACACGACGAGGTCGACGTCCTCGGGGTGCACGCCGACGCGGGCCAGCGCCGACACCACGTCCTGGCCCTCCTCCACCTGGAGGGGGCCGCCGGGCGCGGCCCCGGTGTCGACCAGCACCGTGCGCCCGTCGTCGGTGCGGATGAGATAGCCGGGCACCGGCGCCCCGAGCCCCGGGACGGTGCCCAGCCTCAGCAAGTACAGCCTCATGTCTGCGCGTTCCCTTCCGGCGCGACGGGTGCCGCTGCCGCCGGAATGGTCGGCGGGCCCGCTCGAGCGGCGCTCAAGCGGAACCGATCACACTCGGCGCAAGCGCGCCGTCGGACAGAGGAGAGAGCACCGTGACGCACGCAACTGAGGAGACGTACCTGGAAGGGGAGGGGGTGCCGGACCCGCAGCGGTGGCGCGCCGCCGCAGTGATTCTCGTCGCCATCGCCCTCGACCTCATCGACACGACGATCGTGAACGTGGCGCTTCCGGTGCTGCAGACCGACCTGGGCGCCGACAAGGCGGCGCTCCAGTGGGTCGCGGCCGCCTACACGCTGGCCTTCGCGCTGAGCCTGATCACCGTCGGCCGCATCGGCGACATGCTGGGCCGCAAGCGGATGATCTGCGTGGGCATCGTCGTGTTCGTGGCCGCGTCGCTGTTGTGCGGGGTGGCGCAGAGCACGGAGATGCTGATCGCCTCCCGGGTGCTTCAGGGCCTGGGCGGTGCCGTGGTGATGACACAGGGCCTGTCGATCTTCCAGGTGGCCTTCCCGCCCAAGGAACGCGCTGCGGTCTTCGGCATGTTCGGCGCCCTGTCCGGTGTCGCCGCGATGCTCGGTCCGGTGCTCGGCGGGGTGCTCGTCGACGCCGACCTCTTCGGCTGGTCGTGGCGTCCGATCTTCCTGGTGAACGTCCCCGTGGGCCTGCTCGCCCTGCTCGGGGTGGGCGCCTTCGTACGCGAGTCGCGTTCGCCGAACGTCAAGCGCCTGGACCTGGTGGGTGTCGCCCTGGTGACCCTGGCCCTGCTGTCCCTGCTCTACCCGCTGGTGCAGGGCGCGGAGGCCGGCTGGCCCACCTGGTCGTTCGCCGCGATGGCCTGCTCGGTGCCGCTGTTCGTCGTGTTCGGCCTGTACGAGCGGCGCAAGGCGGCACGGGACGGCTCCGCCCTGGTGGAGCCGAGCCTGTTCAAGGAACGGTCCTTCGTGGCCGGCCTGCTGGTGATGCTGAGCTTCTTCGCGATCATCGCGGGCCTGTTCTTCCCCTTCACCCTGTATCTCCAGGTGGGGCTCGGCTTCTCGCCGCTGGCGGCCGGCCTGGCGACCGTGCCCTTCTCCTTCGGCGCGATGATCACCTCATCGTTCTCGGCGGTCCTGGCCCTCAAGATGGGGCGCAAGGTGCTGAGCATCGGCATGGTGATCATGGGCGTCGGCATGGTCGCCCTCATCCTGACCATCGACCACTTCGGCTCCGGCGTCGGCGGCTGGGACCTGGCGCCCGCGCTGGGCGTGCTCGGCCTCGGCCTCGGGTTCGTCATCTCGCCGGTGGTGGACATCGTGCTCGGCGGGGTTCCGGTGGAGCACGCGGGCTCCGGCTCCGGTGTCCTCAGCACCGCCGACCAGCTCGGCGCCGCGGCCGGCGTCGCCGTCATCGGTGTGCTGTTCTTCAACCTGCTGGCCGGTCAGGCCGTGCCGGGCGCCGACACGGCGGTGCCGGAGCTGCGCCGCAGCCTGGCCGCGGCGGGGGTGGCGGCGCCCGCGCAGGACACGATCGTCGCCAACTTCCGTGTCTGCGCCAAGGAGAGCGGCAAGAACGAGGACGCCGGTGCGCCGCCGGCCGCCTGCCGGCGGATCATCCCCGCGGGGGCGGTGCCCGCCGGCCAGGAGAAGCAGGTCGGCAAGGCGCTCGCCGACGCCTCCGACAAGGCCCGCAAGGAGGGCTACGCGAAGGCCACGGGTGACGTCCTGTGGTACGAGGTCGGGATCATCGGCCTCGGGTTCCTGCTGACGTTCATGCTGCCGAAGCGGCCGCGGCAGCCGGAGTGGGCCGCCGGTGAGGACGGCGCGTCCGAGGGCGACGGCGACGGTGCCGTGCCCTCGCAGAGGGGGCCGGAGGTGTCCGCGGGGCCGCGGGAGGATCGCGGATAGCGGACGGCGGGAGGATCGCGGCCAGCGGTCCGCGGGGTCCGGTACGCAGTCCGCCTGCGGGCGCGTCGCGGCTGGTCGCGCCCGCAGACGGCGGAGCCGCAGATCGCACGCGGCCCCGCGCCCCCTTCGGGGCGCTGCCGAGCCGCTCCCGACCAGCCCCCGGAGACACCCGGCCGAGGCCGTCGTACGCCACGCGTGCGGCGGCCTCGCCGTGTCGCGCCGCGTGTGCCGTGCCATGCCGTGCCGTGCCGTGCCGCGTGTGCCGTGCCATGCCGCGTCGCGCCGCGTCGCGTCGCGTCGCGTCGGCTGTAGAGCCTTTCGAGTCGCTTTGCAGAAGGGGGTCCCACGCTGGCCGGACAACCGAGGTCCGGCTGTCTTTCCCCTGGAGGGTCCGTGTCCCTGCACTTGTTCACCTCGGAGTCCGTCACCGAGGGCCACCCCGACAAGATCGCGGACCGGATCAGCGACACGATCCTCGACGCGATCCTGAGCAACGACCCCACGGCACGCGTCGCGGTCGAGACGCTGATCACGACCGGTCAGGTCCATGTGGCCGGCGAGGTCACCACGTCCGCCTACGCGGACATTCCCACCCTGGTCCGCGAGGCCGTCCTCGACATCGGCTACGACTCGTCGGCGAAGGGCTTCGACGGCGCCTCGTGCGGTGTGTCGGTGTCCATCGGCGCGCAGTCCCCGGACATCGCGCAGGGCGTCGACACGGCGTACGAGAGCCGGGTCGAGGGTGCCGCCGCGGGCGACGACGACGAGCTGGACCGTCAGGGCGCCGGTGACCAGGGCCTGATGTTCGGCTACGCGACGGACGAGACGCCGACGCTGATGCCGCTGCCGATCTTCCTCGCGCACCGCCTCGCGAACCGCCTGTCCGAGGTCCGCAAGAACGGCACCATCCCCTACCTGCGCCCCGACGGCAAGACGCAGGTCACCATCGAGTACGACGGCGACAAGCCGGTCCGGCTCGACACGGTCGTGGTCTCCTCGCAGCACGCCAGCGGTATCGACCTGGAGTCGCTGCTCGTCCCGGACGTCCGTGAGCAGGTCGTGGACCACGAGCTGGCGCGGCTGGCCGCCGAGGGCATCAAGCTGGACACCGAGGGCTACCGGCTGCTGGTCAACCCGACCGGCCGGTTCGAGATCGGCGGCCCGATGGGCGACGCGGGCCTGACCGGCCGCAAGATCATCATCGACACCTACGGCGGCATGGCCCGCCACGGCGGCGGCGCGTTCTCCGGCAAGGACCCGTCGAAGGTGGACCGTTCGGCCGCCTACGCGACGCGCTGGGTCGCCAAGAACGTGGTGGCCGCCGGCCTCGCCTCGCGCTGCGAGGTCCAGGTCGCCTACGCCATCGGCAAGGCCGAGCCGGTCGGCCTGTTCGTCGAGACCTTCGGCACCGCCAAGGTCGACACCGACCGCATCGAGAAGGCGATCGACGAGGTCTTCGACCTCCGCCCGGCCGCCGTCATCCGCGACCTCGACCTGCTCCGCCCGATCTACGCCCGGACGGCCGCCTACGGCCACTTCGGCCGCGAGCTGCCCGACTTCACCTGGGAGCGCACCGACCGCGTCGACGCCCTGCGCAAGGCCGCCGGGCTCACGGACGCCACGGCGACGGGGGGACACTGACATGCGCGTCGCCGTGACCGGGTCCATCGCGAACGACCACCTGATGTCCTTCCCGAACAGGTTCGCCGACCAGCTCATCGCGGAACGGCTGGACCGGATCTCGCTCTCGCTGCTGACGGAGGACCTGGAGATCCGCTACGGCGGCGTCGCGGCGAACATCGCCTTCGGGCTCGGCTCGCTCGGGCTGACGCCGCTGCTGGTCGGCGCGGCCGGCGCGGACTTCGCCGCCCAGGAGGTGTGGCTGAAGGAACACGGGGTCGACACCGCCGGCGTGCGGATCAGCGACACCCTGCACACCGCGCGTTTCGTGTGCGCGACCGACACCGACCAGAACCAGATCGGCTTCTTCTACGCGGGCGCGATGGCGGAGGCCAGGGACATCGACCTGGCGGAGCTGCTGGAGAGCACCGGTGGGGCCGATCTGGTGGTCGTCTCCCCCGACGACCCGGAGGCCATGGTCCGGCACGTCCGGGCGTGCGCGCGGCTCGGCCTGCCGTTCGTCGCCGACCCGTCGCAGCAACTCGCCCGGCTGGACCGGGCCCAGGCGCGGGCCCTGCTCGACCACCCGCGCTACCTGTTCACCAACGAGTACGAGGCGCTGCTCATCCAGGAACGCACGGGCTGGACCGAGCAGCAGGTGCTGGGCCGGGTCGGCACCTGGGTCACCACGCAGGGCGCCGGCGGTTCCCGGATCACCCGGGCGGGCCGCACCACCACGCTCGTCCCGGCCGTCGAGGCGCGCGGCGCGGTCGACCCGACGGGTGCCGGGGACGCCTACCGCGCCGGTTTCCTCGCCGCCCTGTCCTGGGGCCTGGCCGACGAGGACGCCGCCCGGCTGGGCAGCGCCGTCGCGTCCGTCGTACTGGAGAGCAGCGGCACCCAGACGTACGCGCTCGACGGCGACGACCTCCTCGACCGGCTGGCCACCGCCTACGGGGCCGGCGCGCTCACGCACCTCGTTCCGTGGCTGGGGGCCCGGTCATGACGGCGGCGGCCCGCGCGGCCGCGCTGCGCGCGGCCCTCACCTCACGGGTGGTGGTCGCCGACGGGGCGATGGGCACGATGCTCCAGGCGCAGGACCCCACACTCGACGACTTCCAGCAGCTGGAGGGCTGCAACGAGGTCCTGAACGTGACCCGGCCGGACATCGTGCGCTCGGTGCACGAGGCGTACTTCGAGGTGGGCGTCGACTGTGTGGAGACGAACACCTTCGGGGCGAACCACTCGGCGCTCGGCGAGTACGACATCGCCGACCGGGTCCACGAGCTGTCCGAGGCGGGCGCCCGCATCGCCCGTGAGGCGGCGGACGCGTCCACCGCGTCGAGCGGCCGGCAGCGCTGGGTCCTCGGCTCGATGGGGCCGGGGACGAAGCTGCCGACGCTGGGGCACGTGTCGTACGGCGTGCTGCGGGACGCCTACCAGCGCAACGCCGAGGGTCTCGTCGCGGGCGGCGCCGACGCGCTGATCGTGGAGACCACGCAGGACCTGCTCCAGACGAAGGCCGCCGTGCTGGGCGCCCGCCGCGCGCGGGAGATCTCCGGCCTGGACCTGCCGCTGATCGTGTCGGTGACCGTCGAGACCACCGGCACCATGCTGCTGGGCTCGGAGATCGGCGCCGCGCTGACCGCGCTGGAGCCGCTCGGCATCGACATGATCGGCCTCAACTGCGCCACGGGGCCCGCCGAGATGACCGAGCACCTGCGTCATCTCGCCCGCCACTCCCGCATCCCGCTGTCGTGCATGCCGAACGCCGGTTTGCCCGTCCTCGGCCGGGACGGCGCCCACTATCCGCTGCCCGCAGCGGAGTTGGCCGACGCGCAGGAGAACTTCGTCCGCGACTACGGCCTTTCACTGGTCGGCGGCTGCTGCGGTACGACGCCGGAGCACCTGCGGCAGCTGGTG
>NZ_JBWKDW010000040.1:26028-48829 GCF_056435735.1 Streptomyces sp. NPDC043878 | reverse complement strand
TTTTTGGCACGCTGTTGAGTTCTCAAGGAACGGACGCTTCCTTTGTACTCACCCGAGAGACTCTCTCGCGGCTTTCCTCCGGGCGCTTCCCTTCGATCTTGCGTTTCCGACTCTATCAGACCGTTTCCGTATCCGATTTCCTCGGCGCTTTCCAGGTTTCCGCTTTCGCGTTTCCCTTTCCGGCGGCTCCGACTTTATCAGAAGTTCTGAGTCGGAATTTCCACCCCCTGCGGTCCGGATCCGGCGCTCGAAGCGTCCGGCCTTCCCGTTCAGGCGGAGACGTAAACGTACTGGAGCGGGGCGCCCCGATGCAAATCGAGGTGCCCCGCTC
Organism: Streptomyces sp. NPDC043878; assembly: GCF_056435735.1. Taxonomy (NCBI): domain Bacteria; kingdom Bacillati; phylum Actinomycetota; class Actinomycetes; order Kitasatosporales; family Streptomycetaceae; genus Streptomyces; species Streptomyces sp. NPDC043878. The sequence goes on along the minus strand of NZ_JBWKDW010000040.1, from coordinate 48,498 downwards.
CGAGTTCACGCGTACGACGGGTCGTGCGCGGTCAGACCTCGACGACGACCGGGAGGATCATCGGCCTGCGCCGATAGGTGTCGGAGACCCACTTGCCGAGCGTGCGACGGATGAGCTGCTGGAGCTGGCGGGGCTCCATGACACCGTCCTGGGCCGTGCGCTCCAGCACTTCGGTGATCTTCGGGATGACGTCGCCGAAGGCGGAGTCGTCGATGCCCGAGCCGCGGGCCTGGATGTGCGGACCGCCGGTGATCTTGCCGGTGGACGAGTCGATGACGAGGAACACCGAGATGATGCCCTCGTCGCCCAGGATCTTGCGGTCCTTGAGGGCCGGCTCACCCACGTCACCGACCGAGAGGCCGTCGACGTACACGTATCCCGCCTGGACCTTGCCGGAGATCCGGGCCTTGCCGCCGACGAGGTCGACGGCCACGCCGTCCTCGGCGATGACGATCCGGTCGTGCGGGACGCCGGTCAGGGCGCCCAGTTCCGCGTTGGCCCGCAGATGGCGCCACTCGCCGTGGACCGGCATCAGGTTCTTCGGGCGGCAGATGTTGTAGAAGTACAGCAGCTCGCCCGCGGAGGCGTGACCCGAGACGTGGACCTTGGCGTTGCCCTTGTGGATGACGTTCGCACCCCAGCGGGTCAGGCCGTTGATCACGCGGTAGACCGCGTTCTCGTTGCCCGGGATCAGCGACGACGCCAGGATGACCGTGTCGCCCTCGACAATGCGGATCTGGTGGTCCCTGTTGGCCATCCGGGAGAGGGCGGCCATCGGCTCGCCCTGGGAGCCCGTGCAGACCAGGACCACGTCGTGATCAGGCAGGTCGTCGAGCGTCTTGACGTCCACGACGAGGCCCGGCGGGACCTTCAGATAGCCCAGGTCCCGCGCGATGCCCATGTTCCGGACCATCGAACGGCCGACGAAGGCGACCCGTCGGCCGTACTCGTGAGCCGCGTCCAGGATCTGCTGGATGCGGTGGACGTGGCTGGCGAAGCTCGCCACGATGATCCGCTTCTGGGCGCCGGCGAAGACCTGGCGCAGGACGTTGGAGATGTCCCGCTCGGGCGGGACGAAGCCCGGGACCTCGGCGTTCGTCGAGTCGGAGAGCAGGAGGTCGATGCCCTCCTCGCTCAGCCGCGCGAATGCGTGCAGGTCGGTCAGGCGGTTGTCCAGCGGAAGCTGGTCCATCTTGAAGTCGCCCGTGTGCACCACCATGCCGGCGGGGGTGCGGATGGCGACGGCCAGGGCGTCCGGGATGGAGTGGTTGACCGCGACGAACTCGCAGTCGAAGGGGCCGATGCGCTCGCGGTTCCCCTCCACCACTTCGAGGGTGTACGGCCGGATGCGGTGCTCCTGGAGCTTCGCCTCGATCAGGGCGAGGGTCAGCTTGGAGCCGATCAGCGGGATGTCCGGCTTCTCCCGGAGCAGGAAGGGGACGCCGCCGATGTGGTCCTCGTGGCCGTGGGTGAGGACGATGCCCTCGATGTCACCGAGGCGGTCCCTGATGGACGAGAAGTCCGGCAGGATCAGGTCGATGCCGGGCTGCTCCTCCTCGGGGAAGAGGACGCCGCAGTCGACGATGAGCAGGCGGCCGCCGTACTCGAAGACCGTCATGTTGCGGCCGATCTCGCCAAGACCGCCGAGCGGGGTGACGCGCAGGCCGTTGTCCGGCAGCGGCGGGGGCGGGCCGAGTTCAGGGTGCGGATGACTCAAAAGACTCTCCTCACCACGCGCGCCACGTGCCGATGGGGCACGTGGCGCGCGTGACGTTCGTGCAGACGCAGTTGTCGTGGTGGACGCAGACCGTTGTGGGCTGCTTTGTTCAGTTGTGAGAAACGGTTACGCGTGGGGTCGTGCGAAGTCTGGTGTCAAAGCTGTACCCCGCCAGCGGCAAGATCGATCTTGAGCTGCTCGGTCTCGTCGGGCGCGAGCTCCGCCATGGGCGGGCGCAGCGGCCCGGCGGGCAGTCCCTGCAGGGTCAGCGCGGCCTTGGTGGTCATGACGCCCTGAGTGCGGAACATACCCGTGTAGACGGGAAGCAGCCGCTGGTGGATCTCGGTCGCCTTCTGGACGTCGCCGGCGGTGTACGCCTCGACCAGGGCGCGCAGCTCGGGGGTGACGAGGTGGCCGACGACCGAGACGAAGCCGACCGCGCCCACCGAGAGGAGGGGCAGGTTCAGCATGTCGTCGCCGGAGTACCAGGCGAGGCCGGAGCGGGCGATGGCCCAGCTCGCGCGGCCGAGGTCGCCCTTGGCGTCCTTGTTGGCCACGATCCGCGGGTGCTCGGCGAGTCGCACGAGGGTCTCGGTGTTGATCGGGACACCGCTGCGGCCGGGGATGTCGTAGAGCATGACCGGCAGCCCGGTGGCGTCGGCGACGGCCGTGAAGTGACGGTACAGGCCCTCCTGCGGGGGCTTGTTGTAGTACGGCGTGACGACCAGCAGGCCGTGCGCGCCCACCCGTTCGGCGGTACGGGCGAGTTCGACGCTGTGGTGGGTGTCATTGGTGCCGACGCCCGCGACGACGTGGGCCCGGTCGCCGACGGCCTCCAGGACGGCTCGTACCAGATCCGATTTCTCCGCGTCGCTGGTGGTGGGCGACTCGCCGGTGGTGCCGTTGATGACCAGGCCGTCGTTGCCTGCGTCCACCAGATGGGTTGCGAGCCGCTGCGCGCCGTCGAGGTCGAGCGCGCCGTCCGCCGTGAAGGGCGTGACCATGGCGGTGAGGACCCGCCCGAAGGGGGTCTGCGGAGTGGAGGTCGGAGCCATGGGTAACACGCTACTCGCTGCTCAGGGCGGGGTCTGCCCCAGGGAAGGGCGACAAGTCGCGACAAAGGTGGAACCCGGCACTGCCTGCTCGGGGGTTCAAGCAGTGCCGGGTCCGTTTGATCAGGCTAGATGAACTTCTCCAAATGCCGCAATACGGACACCTCCCGAGGCTGACCCGTACATCTGTGCCCGACCGGGGAACGGAGGTGCGTCAGGGCGCCACGCGCCCGTTCGCGTTGAAGGCGGCGTGGGTGAGCGGCATGAGCTCGGCCCACGCGGCCTCCATCTTCTCGCCGACCATCTCGATCTCCCGCTGCGGGAAGGACGGGACCTTCGCCAGCTCGTGCTGGGTGCGCAGCCCCAGGAAGTGCATCAGCGAACGGGCGTTGCAGGTGGCGTACATCGAGGAGAAGAGGCCCACCGGCAGGACCGCGCGGGCGACCTCGCGGGCGACGCCGGCGGCGAGCATCTCCTGGTAGCGCTCGTACGCCTGGACGTACGACTCCTGCATGGAACGCTCCATGATCGCCTGCTGCGTCTCGGTGCCCGGCACGAACTCGTACTTGCCGGGGCGCCCCTGCTGGACCAGCTTGCGGTCCTCACCGGGGACGTAGAAGACGGGCTGGAGCTCGCGGTACCGGCCGGACTCCTCGTTGTAGGAGTTGTGGACGACGACGCCGCCAGCCAGGAAGTTGTGCCAGGGCCCTTCCACGGTGAGGTCGTAGGTCATCTCCTCGCCGTCGTCCTCGATGGACACGACCGGATCGGGCACGGCCACGGCGGTCTCGCCGGCGTGCCCTGCGAGCTTGTGCTCCTCGGCGCTCTTCGCCGCGTGGCAGGGCTCACACGCGGGGGCGAGGTTCCGCTCGTCGAGCGCACGGGTGAGGTCCTCGGCCACGGGGACGACGTGATCGAGTGCGAGGTGCTCGCGCGGGAACGACTCTCCGCACAGGTGGCAGGTGTCGGTGTCGCCGATCAGGCGATCGCGCTGCATCGAGGTCCAGACGCCCACACCCCGGTGGAGGCTGGGGGGAACCGGCTGCTGCGAAGGGTGGGGTGCCGGGCCCGCGGTCATCACCGCGTCCCCGACCGCGAGTTCACCGGCCTTCCGCCAGCCGTCCGGGGTGAGCACGGCATGGTCGACGGTGGAGCGGAGAACCCTGCCTGCGGCGGTGGTGATCCTGATCAGCGGCTTGACGCCCGACTGGATGACGTCGAGGATCCGTCCGCTCCGGGCCGTCAGCGTCTCCTCGTCGTAGCACCGCACCTGGGTGCGCCGGACGGGTTCGAGCCTGGGCAGCCGGGTCGCCGGGTGCTGTTCGCGGAATTCCGCGACGGCGGAGTCCGCCGCCTCCCGGCTGTCGTACAGCCCGAGGTAGTGGTCGGTCACCTCGCCATGGACCCGGGCCGCCCACTTCTGCGCGCCGGCGTGCCACGTCACACCGCCCGCCGAGTGCGGCAGACGGTCCTCGGCGCCGAGGTGCCACAGCTGGTACAGGTCCTCGATCGAGCGGCGGCGGACCTTTCCCGCTTCGCTCACCAGCGTGATCTCGGTGTCGCCGGCGACACACCAGCCCACCCGGTGGCGCATGAACTCGCGGAAGACGAAGATCGGGGCGCTGACGAAGAACGTCATCGAGTTGTGCTCGAACGGGCTGCCGTGCCGGTCCCGCATCAGGTAGTTGATCAGCCCCTTGGAGCGCTCGGGGTCCTTGCCCAGCTCGTCCAGGGACTGCTCACCGACGGTCGAGACGCGGGCGGCGAAGAGCACGTCGGCGTCGGACGCGGTGTGCTTGACCAGTTCGACGGTGACGTCACTGCGGAAGCTGGGCTTGAGGTGGTCGGCGGGGGTGTCGGTCACAGCTCGGAGGGTCCTTCCATGGCTCGCTCGGGCGGCGCCCACTCTACGGCCCGGCACCGACAACACGGCGATCACTGCCGGGCCGCGACATAATTCGGCGAACTCCTGCGAATTCGGGGAAAGCGGGCACCTTTCGGGGTGGCCGCTCGTCTGTGTTGATGACAGATGTCCGTTCGATCCACGACAGGAGAAGCCCGTCACCATGTTTCGCCGGCGCGAGCCCGTACCGTTCGCCTTCCTCGCCGAGGCCGACAGGTTCCGCAGCAATGTCACTCCCCCGCCCCGCGACCGGGTCCCCCGCGGCCAGCTGGCGGGACGCTGGCTGCTCGGCCTCACCGTCGTAGCCGGTCTCGTGGGCTCTCTCGCCCTCGGCATGCCGGCCCTGTCCGCCGACCAGTCGTCGACGGGAACCCAGCAGTCACAGGCGTCCCAGGGGCACTAGGCCGCGTCCGGCGCCGGATGTGACTCCATCCGGCCCCCCGAGGGTGGTGAGCGGGGACACAGGTCGATAACCTCACCGGGCACAGCCCCCTGCACGGATTGAGTGAGGACCCGTCGTGCCCCTGCCCTTCCTGACGGCCGACCGCGCGTTCGAGGCGGCGGAAGACGACGTCGCGCTGCCCTTCGAGGACCGCGACCGCTGGCGGCGCCCCTACCGTCCCGGCCCGTGGCGGGTGGGCGTCGCCGCGCTGCTGCTGCTGCTCGCCTCGTACGTGCTGTTCGCCGCGGTCGTCATCGCGCTGACCGGGTCGGTCTCCGAGGCCGGTGTGGTGTTCGGGATCGCGCTGGCGGTCATCGCCGGTGCCCTGCGCATGCTGCGCGCGGGCGTGTGGGTGAGCGCCCGCGGCCTGCGCCACGTCGGCTTCCTCCACACGCGCACGGTGCCCTGGGAGCGGGTGGTGACCGTACGGACCGTTCAGCAGCCGGTGCGCTGGCTGGGACTGCCCCGCGCGGTCCAGGGACAGGCCCTGCTGCTCGTCCGCTCGGACCGCGCCGCGAACGACGTACCGCCGCTGTTGACCACGCACAACGCGGACTTCCTGGCGCGTGACACGGCCTTCGACCGGGCGGCGGACGCGATCGAGGCGTGGGGCGAGGAGTACCGGCGGGGCTGACCGCGTCCCGCACCGGCGGCGACACGAAGGGGCCGGCCCGCACTGCTGCGGGCCGGCCCCTTCGGTTTACGGTCGCTTCTGCTTACGGCCCCTTCGGGTTACGGCCCACGGGTGGGATCGTGGGCCTCAGACCTGGACCGGTCTGCCGTCGTGCAGGGCGATCGCCCGCTGCATCGCCTTGCGGGCGCGCGGGGTGTCCCGGGCGTCGTGGTAGGCGACGGCGAGACGGAACCAGCTGCGCCAGTCGTCGGGAGCCGCCTCCGTTTCCGCCTTGCGCAGGGCGAAGACCTCGTCGGCCGAGTCGCGGTCGATACGGCCGCCCGGGGTCCGCTTCAGCTCGTCCACGGGCAGGCCGCCCTCGGCGTCGAGTTCGGCGGCGAGGGCGTTGGCCCGGCGGACGAACCGGGTGTTCTTCCACAGGAACCACAGGCCGATCAGCGGCAGGATCAGGACCGCGACGCCGAAGGTGACGGTCAGCAGGGTGCCCGCCTGGATGAGCAGGACACCGCGGCTGCCGACCAGGACGAAGTAGAAGACCAGGACGGCGGCCGTGACGGCGTAGGAGAGTTTCGCGCGCATGGGTCAGGGGCTCAGTTCAGGTCCAGGAAGTGTTCCAGGCCGAAGGTGAGGCCCGGAGTGGTCACCACGCGGCGGACACCGAGCAGGATGCCCGGCATGAAGCTGCTGTGGTGCAGGGAGTCGTGACGGACCGTGAGGGTCTCGCCCTCGCCGCCCAGCAGGACCTCCTGGTGCGCCAGCAGGCCGCGCAGGCGGATCGCGTGGACCGGCACGCCGTCGACGTTCGCGCCGCGGGCGCCGTCCAGCGCGGTCGCCGTGGCGTCCGGGGCCGGGGCGGAACCCGCCTTCGCCCGGGCCTCCGCGATGAGCTGCGCGGTGCGGGTGGCCGTGCCGCTGGGCGCGTCCACCTTGTTCGGGTGGTGCAGCTCGACGACCTCGACGGACTCGAACCAGGGCGCGGCGATCTGCGCGAACTTCATGGTGAGGACGGCCCCGATGGAGAAGTTGGGCGCGATGAGCACGCCCGTCTCCGGGGACCGGTCCAGCCGGTCCCGCAGCCGCGCGAGGCGTTCGTCGGTCCAGCCCGTGGTGCCGACGACCGCGTGGATGCCGTGGTCGACGCAGAACTCGAGGTTGCCCATGACCGAGTCCGGGGTGGTCAGCTCGACCGCGACCTGGGCGCCCGCCCCGGTCAGCGTCTCCAGCGTGTCGCCCCGGCCGAGCGCGGCCACCAGCTCCATGTCCTCGGCCGCCTCGACGGCTCGTACGGCCTCGGAGCCGATACGGCCGTTCGCACCGAGGACCGCCACGCGCAGCTTGCTCATCTTCTTGCTTCCTTAACCGGAGGGATCAGGCGACGGCGTCGTGCAGACGGGCGGCCTGCTTGTCCTTGAGCGGGCCGATGACCGACAGCGAGGGCCGCTGTCCCAGGATCTCGCGGGCGACCGCACGCACCTCGTCGGGGGTGACCGAGGCGATGCGGGCCAGCATGTCGTCCACGGACATCTGCTCGCCCCAGCACAGTTCGCTCTTGCCGATACGGTTCATCAGCGCGCCGGTGTCCTCCAGGCCCAGGACCGTGGAGCCCCTGAGCTGGCCGATGGCGCGGCCGATCTCGTCGTCGGAGAGACCGTTCTCGGCGACCTGGTCCAGCTCGTCGCGGCAGATCTTCAGCACGTCGTGCACCTGGCTCGGCCGGCAGCCGGCGTACACGCCGAACAGGCCGCAGTCGGCGAAGCCCGAGGTGTAGGAGTACACGCTGTAGGCCAGGCCGCGCTTCTCGCGGACCTCCTGGAAGAGACGGGAGGACATGCCGCCGCCGAGGGCCGTGTTCAGCACACCGAGCGCCCAGCGGCGCTCGTCGGTGCGGGCCAGGCCCGGCATGCCGAGCACGACGTGGGCCTGCTCGGTCTTGCGGCCGACCAGTTCGACCCGGCCCGCGGTGCGCAGCGCCCGCCGGCCCTCGCGCGGGGCGATGGGCTCGGCCTCCTGGTTCCGCAGCGCGCCGGCCTTCTCGAAGGCTGCCCGGACCTGTCGTACGACCTTGTGGTGGTCGATGTTGCCGGCGGCGGCCACCACGAGGTGCGTCGGGTCGTAGTGCTTCTTGTAGAAGCGGCGGATGCGGTCGGCGGTGAGGGCGTTGACGGTGTCGACGGTGCCGAGGACCGGGCGGCCGAGCGGGTTGTCGCCGAACATGGTGTGCGCGAACAGGTCGTGCACGCAGTCGCCCGGGTCGTCCTCGGTCATCGCGATCTCCTCGAGGATCGCGCCGCGTTCGACGTCGACGTCCTCCTCGCGGATCAGGGAGCCGGTGAGCATGTCGCAGACGACGTCGATGGCGAGGGGGAGGTCGGTGTCGAGGACACGCGCGTAGTAGCACGTGTACTCCTTGGCCGTGAACGCGTTCATCTCGCCGCCGACCGCGTCCACGGCGGAGGAGATGTCCAGGGCGCTGCGCCGGGAGGTGCCCTTGAAGAGCAGGTGCTCCAGGTAGTGCGTGGCGCCGTTCAGCGTGGGGGTCTCGTCGCGGGAGCCGACGTGCGCCCAGATGCCGAAGGTCGCCGAGCGCACCGACGGCAGGGTCTCCGTGACGACGCGCAGGCCGCCGGGGAGTGTCGTCTTGCGGACGACACCGATGCCGGCCGTGCCCTTGACGAGGGTTTGGGTACGGGCGACGGCCCGCGCCTCCGAGGAGGTGCGGGCCGTCGCCGTGGAGCTGCTCGACGTCACTGGTCGGTGTCGTCCTTCTTCTCGTCGTCGCCTTCGCCCTCGATCACGGGGATGAGGGAGAGCTTGCCGCGGGAGTCGATCTCGGCGATCTCGACCTGGACCTTGGAGCCCACGCCGACCACGTCCTCGACGTTCTCCACGCGCTTGCCGCCGGCGAGCTTGCGGATCTGCGAGATGTGCAGCAGACCGTCCTTGCCCGGGAGCAGCGACACGAACGCGCCGAAGGTCGTCGTCTTCACGACGGTGCCCAGGTAGCGCTCGCCGACCTCCGGCATGGTCGGGTTGGCGATCGAGTTGATCGTGGCGCGCGCGGCCTCGGCCTGCGAGCCCTGCTGGGCACCGATGTAGATGGTGCCGTCGTCCTCGATCGTGATGTCGGCGCCGGTGTCCTCCTGGATCTGGTTGATCATCTTGCCCTTGGGGCCGATGACCTCACCGATCTTGTCCACGGGGATCTTGACGGTGATGATCCGCGGGGCGTTGGGGGACATCTCGTCCGGCGTGTCGATCGCTTCCATCATCACGTCGAGGATGTGGAGGCGGGCGTCACGGGCCTGCTTGAGGGCCGCGGCCAGGACGGAGGCCGGGATGCCGTCCAGCTTGGTGTCGAGCTGGAGGGCGGTGACGAACTCCTTGGTGCCGGCGACCTTGAAGTCCATGTCGCCGAAGGCGTCCTCCGCACCGAGGATGTCGGTGAGGGCGACGTAGTGCGTCTCGCCGTTGATCTCCTGGGAGATCAGGCCCATGGCGATACCAGCGACGGGGGCCTTCAGCGGCACACCGGCGTTCAGCAGCGACATGGTGGAGGCGCAGACCGAGCCCATCGACGTCGAACCGTTGGAGCCGAGGGCCTCGGACACCTGGCGGATCGCGTAGGGGAACTCCTCGCGCGTCGGCAGCACCGGCACGATGGCGCGCTCGGCGAGGGCGCCATGGCCGATCTCGCGGCGCTTGGGGGAGCCGACGCGCCCGGTCTCACCGACGGAGTACGGCGGGAAGTTGTAGTTGTGCATGTAGCGCTTGCGGGTCACCGGGGAGAGGGTGTCCAGCTGCTGCTCCATCCGGAGCATGTTCAGGGTGGTGACGCCCAGGATCTGGGTCTCGCCACGCTCGAACAGCGCCGAACCGTGCACGCGCGGGATGGCCTCGACCTCGGCGGCGAGCGTACGGATGTCCGTGACGCCGCGGCCGTCGATGCGGACCTTGTCCTTGATGACGCGCTCACGGACCAGGGACTTGGTCAGCGAGCGGTACGCGGCGGAGATCTCCTTCTCGCGGCCCTCGAACTGCGGGAGCAGCTTCTCGGCGGCGATCTCCTTGACGCGGTCCAGCTCGGCCTCGCGCTCCTGCTTGCCGGCGATGGTGAGCGCCTGGGAGAGCTCGCTCTTGACCGCGGCGGTGAGCGCCTCCAGGACGTCGTCCTGGTAGTCGAGGAACACCGGGAACTCGCCGGTCGGCTTGGCGGCCTTGGCGGCGAGGTCGGCCTGGGCCTTGCAGAGCACCTTGATGAAGGGCTTCGCGGCGTCCAGACCGGAGGCGACGACCTCCTCGGTCGGCGCCTCGGCGCCGCCCGCGACCAGCTGGATGGTCTTCTCGGTGGCCTCGGCCTCGACCATCATGATCGCGACGTCGCCGTCCTCCAGGACGCGACCGGCGACGACCATGTCGAAGACGGCGTCCTCGAGCTCGGTGTGCGTCGGGAACGCGACCCACTGGCCGTTGATCAGCGCGACGCGGACGCCGCCGATCGGGCCGGAGAAGGGCAGGCCGGCCAGCTGGGTGGACGCGGAGGCGGCGTTGATCGCCACGACGTCGTACAGGTGGTCGGGGTTGAGCGCCATGATCGTCGCGACGACCTGGATCTCGTTGCGCAGGCCCTTCTTGAAGGACGGGCGCAACGGGCGGTCGATCAGGCGACAGGTGAGGATGGCGTCCTCGGAGGGACGGCCCTCGCGGCGGAAGAAGCTGCCGGGGATCTTGCCGGCGGCGTACATCCGCTCCTCGACGTCCACCGTGAGGGGGAAGAAGTCGAGATTTTCCTTGGGCTTCTTGGAGGCCGTGGTGGCCGACAGCACCATGGTGTCGTCGTCCAGGTACGCCACGGCGGAGCCGGCGGCCTGCCTGGCCAGGCGGCCCGTCTCGAAGCGGATGGTGCGGGTGCCGAAGGAGCCGTTGTCGATGACGGCCTCGGCGTAGTGGGTCTCGTTCTCCACTAGTGTTTTCTCCTCGTCTTCGTCCCTCCTTGCCCGTGTGGCAGGGGGACGTTTGCGGAGAGGCGCTCCGTCTGGTGCGGGCCGGTCTTCGATCGAAGCACCCGGGGTTCACTTCCTCCCGGGCGCCACTACCGAGGACCGGCGGCGGCGAGGTGCGCTTCTCCTCGTTCGTCTCGTGAGGTCGCCCTACCCGTGCGGGTGGGCGTCCCTCACTCTGTGTCGTGCGTACTGCGTTGTCGTGCGTACTGCGTTGTCGTGCGTCCTGCGTTTCGCGTTGTGCTACCACACTACAAAGGGGTGGCGGCACTCCGCACGTACAGCAAAAGGGAGCGGCCCCCTTCGAAGGTGGGAACCGCTCCCCTCACGTGTCTTACTTGGCGCCCGCGGCGCCGCGGCGGATGCCGAGACGCTCGACCAGCGCACGGAAGCGCTGGATGTCCTTCTTGGCCAGGTACTGCAGCAGGCGGCGGCGCTGACCGACCAGGATCAGCAGACCACGACGGGAGTGGTGGTCGTGCTTGTGGGTCTTGAGGTGCTCGGTCAGGTCCGAGATCCGGCGCGAGAGCATGGCGACCTGGACCTCGGGGGAGCCGGTGTCGCCCTCCTTCTGGCCGAACTCGGTGATGATCTGCTTCTTCGTAGCGGCGTCGAGCGGCACGCGTACTCCTCGTAGTCTTGTGAAAGCCGCCGAGTGCCCCCGGTCTTGGTCTCGGGGGAGCTTCCGTTACTCGGGAGGCGGGGATCCGATGGGCGCGGCCTCCAGAGCGCCGAGCTCCAGGGGTGCGTACACAAACGGCCGTCACTCAGGGTACCAGCCTGGGCAGGACCCGGTTGCCGGGGGTCGCCGGCCGCCCGCGAGGCACGTACATCCATAAACCCCTGAGCAGGGCGAAGAGGGGCAAGTAGGGTGGCCTCCCAGCCAGTTGGGACAGACGGAAGGATCGGAGCCGCGATGGCCGACGCCGACGACAGGGAACTCAGGGCACGCAAGGAGCGGGAGCGGGACGAGCTGTACGCCCTCGACATCTCCGGCGTCGAGTGGCAGAGCGCCCCGGGCACCGAGGAGCACGAGGAGCGGGTGGAGATCGCCTACCTGCCCGACGGCGCCGTCGCCATGCGGTCCTCGCTCGACCCGGACACGGTGCTGCGGTACACGGAGGCGGAGTGGCGGGCCTTCGTGCTCGGCGCGCGGGACGGTGAGTTCGATCTCGAACCGGCACCACAGGGATCGTCACCTGAAGTGACGTCAACGCCACAGAGTGTGGCGCATGGTGGAGGCGCCTCGGCGGAGTAGCCGGCGCGCGTCACACGGAAGTAGAGCAGAGGAAGAGAAGTGAAGAGGGGGTGGGGCGTGAGCCGGCCGGGCGGGCTCACGTCTCACCCGTGAGAGTCGCGCCCGTTCCACGGCGGTGAGTCACCCGTCGGTGGAGCCGGGCGCTTGTCGCTGTCCGGGGCGGGGTAGATGGGGCGGCGGGGTGGGGGTACCGGTCGGGGTGGGCGTCGCACATGGTGTGGGGGTCGGGGTGGGGGTGCCGGTCGGCGTGGATACGGCCCGCGTGGATGTGCCGGTCGGAGTGGACACGGCCGGTGTGGGGGTGCCGGTCGGCGCAGGGCTCGGTGGCGGGTGTCTCGATTCAGCGGGTGATGGCCGTCGCGGGTTCTCCTTATCAACGTCGTTGCGGTGTAAGGACGTTCAGGTTACTTGTGGTTGGCTTGTTTCGTCTTCCGACCGGTTTGCGCCCTGGCGAGAGAGCTCCATACGCCCTTTCTGGGCAGGTTGTGCCGTGGCGGGCGGACGCTGAGGGGTGGACGGGCCTGCCGGGTTGGGGTCCGTGGTGATTAGGCTGGGAGCGGGCGCGTCGCCACATCCGCGAACCGGGTGTCGGTGCCTCAGGGGGAGAGCCGGCGGATCGGACGACCTCGAACGACGACGGACGACAAGCAACTGGTCGCCCCAGCACGGCATGAGGGTGCTCGACCACACCAGGAGGAACTGTGAGCAGCGATCGGGACGGCATCCGCGGGGGCTGGGCCACACCCGGCGATGACCAGCCCGACGCGGAGTCGGCCGTCGAGACGACGGGCGAGTTCACCATCGACTACGCGCCGCCCGCCTGGTACACGCAGAACGCGTCGGAGGGCTCGGCGGATTCGGGGAATCCCGGCGATGCGCAGGACGCCGGGGACTCCGGCGTGCCGGAGGAGCCGAAGGATGCGAAGGCGGAGGTGCCGGGTCCACGGGTGCCGGGTGCTCCGGGTCCTCTGAACGTGCCGGGTCCGCCGTTGCCCGGGCTGGCTCCGCCGGTCCACACGCGGCCCGCCGCCCCGGCGGCTCCGGTCGCTCCTCCGGCGGCACCCTCCGCTCCGGCCGCGGGGCCGGCGTCCGTTCCGGCTCCCGCTCCCGGGCTGCCTTTCTCTCCCCCTCAGCCTCCGCCCGCGCCCGGGGCGCCCTACACACCTCCGGCGCCGGCGCCCGGGGCTCCGTTCACGCCGCCCGCCCCGCCGGCCGGGGGGCCGGTGGCCGTGCCCCGGCTGCCGGTGGGGAGCGGCTTCGAGCCGCAGGGCCGGCGGGCCGAGGAACACGGCGAAGCGGCTCCGGCCGCGCCCGCCTCCCCTTCGGCCGTACCGGGCATGCCTGTTGGCGGATTCCAGCAGCAGTGGAACCCGCCGGCTCCGCCGGTCGCTCCCGTCGTTCCCGCGGCTCCGGCCTCCTCGGTGCCCGAGGAGCCCGATGCGGAGGACGGTGACCTGGAGAGCGGCGCCACCATGCGGATCTCCCCCGTCGCGCTGAAGCGGGAGGTCGCGGACCGGGCGGCCGCCGTCGAGGGTGAGAACGCCGCGCCGGACGAACGTCCGGAGGCAGAGACAGAGGCAGAGGCAGAGGCACAGGTTCAGGTTCAGGCCGAGGTTGAGGCCGACACCGAGGCCGGTGGCGAGGTCGGTGGCCGTGACGACGAGGTCGTGACGGAGACCGGTGCGGCGGCTCACGAGGCCGACGTGGACGAACCCGCCGCCGATTCCGATACCGCCGAGGCGGATAGCGAGGAGGACCAGGACGGGCCCTCCGAGTCCGGTGAGGGCTTGGTCGTCGCCACCGGCGTCCAGGACGATGCCGTAGCCGAAACCGCGGAGCCGGCCTCAGCGCCGGAGGATGGTGCCGCCGCGTCCGGGACCGTCGAGGAGACCAGCGAGGACTCCGGCGCGCAGACCGCGCCGGAAGCCGAGGCGGAGGGCGCGGACGAGGCCCGGCATGACGCACGGGTTCAGGACGACGCCCAGGCTCCGGACGTACGGCCCGACGCGGCCCCCTCCGATGTCGTACCCGAAGAGGGCGTGCAGGGCGACGGCCCCCAGGATGGTCCTTCCCCGAGCGACAGTGCTCCCCAGCCTCCTCCGGCCTGGACTCCCTCACCGGCGCCCCAGGGTGGGCTTCCGCCGTTGCCGCCCTCGTACGAACCCGCCGCGCCGGCGCCGGCCGCCCAGTGGCCGGTGCAGCCGCAGCCGGCCGAGCCTGCCCCATCACTTCTGCCCCCGTCGCAGCCGCAGCCGCAGTCGCAGCCGCAGCCCGCCGCCGCTCAGGCGCAGCCGCCCGTTCCGCCGCAGCAGCCCGCCTTCCAGCCTCAGGCGCCCCAGCCCGCGCCCGCGGCCTGGAACCCGCCGGCCGCGCCGCAGCCCGCTCCCGGCGTCCAGCAGCCGGGTGCCGCGCAGCAGCCGCCGGCCCCGCAGCCGTATGCCACGCCCGTCGCACCCGACCCGCAGACCGGCTACGGCTTCCCGCAGCCCGGCACCGCGCCCGCCCCCAACGCGCAAGCGGGCTACGGCTTCCCGCGGCCCGGCGGCCCGGCATCCGCGTACCCGCACGCCCAGCCGGACCCCACCCCCCCGGCACCGCAGGCACCGCAGGCGCCGCAGGCACCGGCCGACCCCAACACGCCCAGCGGGTACGGCTTCCCGCAGCCAGGCACGGCGCCCGCCCCCAACCCGCAGACCGGCTACGGCTTCCCGCAGCCCGGCGGACCGGCATCCGCGTACCCGCACGCCCAGCCGGACCCCACCCCCCCGGCACCGCAGGCACCGGCCGACCCCAACACGCCCAGCGGGTACGGCTTCCCGCAGCCCGGCACCGCGCCCACCCCCAACCCGCAGACCGGCTACGGCTTCCCGCAGCCCGGCGGTTACGGCTTCCCGCAACCTCCCGCACCCCAGGGACAGCCGCAGCCACAGCCCTACGGACAGCCGCAACCGCACCCCGCCGTGCCCCATCAGGCACAGCCCCAGCCCCAGTCGCAGCCCCAGGGCCCGATCCCGTCCACCCCCGCACCGGAAGCCCGTCAGGGTTTCCCGCAGCAGCCCGCTCCCCCGCACCCCCACGCGGAGGCGCAGCCCCCGGCACACCAGGCGCAGCCTCAGCAGCCGCAGCCGCCCGTGGACCCGCGGCTGGGTGCCGCCTGGCCGCAGCCCATACAGCACGACCAGCGGCAGATGACCAACCCCGGTGCCGCGCCGCTCGGTTACACGGCCGCAGTGGAGCTGTCCTCCGACCGGTTGCTCAACAACAAGAAGCAGAAGACGAAGAGCACCCGGCCCGCCGCCGCCTCCTCGCGCTTCAAGATCGGCGGGAAGAAGGAGGAGGCCGAGCGGCACCGGAAGCTCGACCTGATCCGGACGCCCGTTCTGTCCTGCTACCGGATCGCCGTGATCAGCCTCAAGGGCGGCGTCGGCAAGACGACGACCACCACCGCGCTGGGCTCCACGCTCGCCACCGAGCGGCAGGACAAGATCCTCGCGATCGACGCCAACCCGGACGCCGGTACGCTCGGCCGCCGGGTGCGACGCGAGACCGGGGCCACCATCCGCGACCTCGTCCAGGCGATCCCGTACCTCAACTCGTACATGGACATCCGGCGGTTCACCTCCCAGGCGTCCTCCGGTCTGGAGATCATCGCCAACGACGTGGACCCGGCCGTCTCCACGACCTTCAACGACGAGGACTACCGGCGCGCGATCGACGTGCTCGGCAGGCAGTACCCGATCATCCTGACCGACTCGGGCACCGGCCTCCTCTACAGCGCCATGCGCGGGGTGCTGGACCTGGCCGACCAGCTGATCATCATCTCGACGCCGTCCGTGGACGGTGCGAGCAGCGCCAGTACGACGCTGGACTGGCTGTCGGCGCACGGGTACGCCGATCTCGTCTCACGGTCCCTCACCGTCATCTCGGGTGTCCGCGAGACCGGCAAGATGATCAAGGTGGACGACATCGTCAGCCACTTCGAGACGCGGTGCCGGGGTGTCATCACCGTGCCGTTCGACGAACACCTGGCCGCCGGTGCGGAGGTCGACCTCGACATGATGCGGCCGAAGGTGCGGGAGGCGTACTTCAACCTCGCCGCGATGGTCGCCGAGGACTTCGTCCGGCACCAGCAGGCGCACGGCCTGTGGACCTCGGACGGCAACCCGCCCCCGGTGGCCGCCCCGCCGCTGCCCGGACAGCAGGCCCCCGGGCAGCAGGTCCCGCAGTTCCCCGGACAGCAGGTGCCGGGCCAGCACATCCCCGCCCAGCCGGGACCGTACCCCCCGCAGCAGCCCCAGCACCCCCAGCCCGGACAGCCGTACGCCCAGCCGCACCCGCAGCCCGGTCAGCCGCCGTATCCCCAGCCGGGGCAGCCCTACCCCCAGGCCGGCGGCCACCCGTACCCGCCGGCGGGCCAGCCCTCACAGCCGGGCCAGCCCTCACAGCCGGGACAGCCCGCACAGCCCGGGCAGCCGGCGCAACCCGGCCCCCGGGCCCAGCAAGGACAGACGGCTCAGCCGGCACAGCCGGGCCCCCCGGCCGCCCCGCCCGCCGGCCACCCGCAGGCCCCGCCGCCGCCCGCCCCCCAGCCCCCTCAGCAGCACTGACGCCACCGCCTGCCCCCCGGGGGCAGGCAATGCGAAAGGGCGGCCGGTGCCTACAGGCACCGGCCGCCCTTTCGCGTGCTCAGCCGCTCGGTTTACGGCTACTCGGCGGACGGAGACGGAGACAGGGACGCGGACGGAGGCGTGGACACCGCGATCAGCTCACGGCAGCGCTTGACGTCCGCCGCCATCTGTTCCAGCAGCGCGTCGATGGAGTCGAACTTCGCCTGCCCCCGCACGAAGGCGAGGAAGTCGACGGCCACGTGCAGGCCGTACAGGTCCAGTCCCACCCGGTCGATGGCGTACGCCTCCACCGTGCGCTCGGTGCCGTCGAACTGCGGGTTGGTGCCGACGGAGATCGCGGCCGGCATGGCCTCACCGTCGGCGTGCAGCCAGCCGGCGTAGACGCCGTCGGCCGGGATCGCGGTGTGCGGGAGGGTCTCCACGTTCGCCGTGGGGAAGCCCAGCTCGCGGCCGCGCTGGGCGCCGCGGACGACCACGCCCTCGACCCGGTGCGGGCGGCCCAGGATCTCGGCGGCCCCCTCGACGTCGCCCTCGCCGACCAGGCGCCGGGTCAGGGTCGAGGAGAAGGGTTCGCCGCCGCCCGCCTCGCCCGACACGTACAGGTCGACGACCTCGACGTCGAAGTCGTAGGTCTTGCCCTGCTCGGCCAGGAACTCGACGTTGCCCGCGGCCTTGTGGCCGAAGCGGAAGTTGGGGCCTTCGACGGCCGCCTTGGCGTGCAGTTTGTCGACCAGGACCTTGACGACGAAGTCGGCCGGGGACAGCTTCGAGAACTCGGTGGTGAAGGGCAGGATCAGCACGGCGTCCACGCCCAGGTCCGCCATGAGTTCGGCGCGGCGGTGGTGCGGGGCGAGCAGCGGCGGGTGGCTGCCCGGGCGGACGACCTCGCTGGGGTGCGGGTCGAAGGTGACGACGACGGAGTGCACGCCGAGTTCACGGGCGCGTTCCACCGTGTGCCGGATGATCAGCTGGTGCCCGCGGTGGACCCCGTCGTAGGAGCCGATGGTGACGACGCTGCGTCCCCAGTCCTGGGGGATGTCCTCCAAGCCACGCCAGCGCTGCACTGTGTTCGCTCCTCGTCGCATGCTCGTCGAACCCGTGTCCGTGTCTGCCTCTTACGCAGGTCTAAGGGTGCCATGCCGGATGGCCGCGTCCCGCATCGGCATGGAGGCTGTGACGGTTCGCACGCGCCCGGAGCCGGTCAGGCGGGGACGCGTACGCCCGCGAGGTTCTCGATCATCCGGCGGGCGCCGGGTCCCAGCACCGCCGCCCACTCGTGCGGAGCGTCGGACAGCCAGCCCGCGAGGAGGGCGGCGAAGCCGGGAACCTGGCGGGCCAGGTCGACGAGACCGCAGTCGAGGCGGGTCGCCCCGTCCGGGGTGCGGACCAGGAGCAGGCCGGTGCGCCGGACGAGGTCGCGCAGTCCGGCAGCGTCCCGGGCCGCCGTGCCCTCGACGGCGGTGCGCAGCAGCGCGTCCAGGACGGCCGGATCGTGCTCGTGGGCCAGCAGGACGTCGAGGAGTTCGTGGCGCAGGGGCCGGGAGGCGGGGGCGCCGGGCGCGGCGAGTACGGCGGCGAGCGCGGCGCGCGCCGGTTGCGGGCCGCCGTCCAGCAGTCCGGTGACCAGCGGCAGGAGGACGGCTCTGGCGGCGGGGCCCTGGTCGAGGCGCCGGTCGAGGTACGCGGCGAGGTGGACGGCGGTCTCCGGCAGCTCCGCCACCGCCTCCCGCACCAGGTCGGCGACGCGGCCGGCCAGCGCGGGCGTCGTGACATCGGCGAGGGTGCGCAGCGCCGTCCGGGCGCCCGGACGGCGCAGGCGGGCCCGGAAGGCGTCCAGGACCGGGTCCTGGTGGGTGGGCAGGGCGGCTGCCAGCGCGCTCGGCGGGAACAGCGGGTCGCCGTCCGCGAAGTGACCGAGCGCCCGCGGGAGATGACGCGCGCGGGTGTGCGGATCGCGGACCAGGAGGGCGAGCGCGCCGCCGTGCAGAGCGCGGTCGGCGGGGCGGGCGAGCAGGGTGAGGGCGGCGTGGCGGAGCAGTTCGCGGTCGGCGTCGGCGCGTGCCCGGGGTGCGGCGCGCAGCGCGTGGGTGACCGCCGCCGCCCGCCGCTCCGGCCGCTCGTCGTGCGCCCACCGGTCCACGGCCCGGCAGACGGCGGACGGTTCGTCCTCCGCGAGGACGGCGAGCAGTTCGTCGGCCCGGGGGTGGGCGCTGTCGGCGAGCACCTCCGTCAGGGCGTCCAGGGCCCGGTGCCGGTGGGTGTGCAGCAGCGCCTGCGCGGCCTTCGCCACCGTCGCGTGCGGGGTGGCGGGCAGCGGACGCTCGTCGTCGAACCAACGCACCAGATGCGGTTGTACGGCGACGGGGTCGGTGGCGAGGAGCGCGGCGACGGCGTCGAGGAAGCGGGGCTGGGCGGTGACGGACGGCTGGACAGTGGGCGCGGGCGGGGCGGTGCCGGACAGCGGGACCGTGCCGGACGGCTGGGCGATGGGCGCGGGCGGGGCGGTGCCGGACGGCTGGGCGATGGGCGCGGGCGGGGCGGTGGGCGCGGGCGGACCGTCGGCGAGGAGCAGGCGGCGCAGCAGGTCGAGGCGGATGTCGTCCGGGAGGGACAGGGCGGTCCAGAAGGCGGGGCCGAACTCGGCCGGCGGCGGGCGGTCGCGCCGGCCGAACTCGGCGAGCCGTTCGGCCAGCAGGCGCAGGACGTCCGTGTACGGCGTGGCGTCGGGCACCCGTGACAGGGTCTCGGCGAGCAGCCGCAGGGCCCACCAGGAGTCCGGGTCGGTGTCCAGCGCGTACACCAACTCCTCCAGCCGTAGGGCCAGTTGAGGCGTGCCCTGCTGGCGCGCGAGGAACAGCAGGGCCTGTACGACGGAACCGATGCGGTGGTGCGGGACCGGGTGGGGGTGCGTGTCGTGCGGCGGGGTGCGGCGGTGGACCAGGGCGCGCAGTGCGGCGTCCAGGTCGAGGTGCGTGCCCTGGAGCCAGTCGGCGAGTTCCTCGTGGCCGAAGCGGTAGCCGCTGCCCGCGGGGACCAGGAGGCCCTCGGTGAGGACGGCGGAGGCCCAGCCGGTGCCGCCGCCGAGCCGCGCGGGGGCCGCACCCCAGGGGAACAGCATCTCGAACGTCACCGGGTCCAGCTCCGCCGGTCCGGGTCCGAGGCTGCGCCGGGCGGCCTCGTGGACCTGCCCGGCGACCTTGGCGGCGAGCCGGCGGACGGCGGTGCCGCGCAGGCCGCCGGCGGCCGCGAGCCGTACGGCGACGCGCAGGCAGATCAGGTCCAGGTGGGCGGAGAAGACGTCGTCGCGGTCGACCGGCGCGGCGTGGGTCCCGGGCTGCCCGGGGAGAGCGGCGCGGACCTCGGAGAGCAGGCGGAGGGTGAGGGGGTGGCGGGCATCGGCGCCGCGCAGGGCGTTCTCGGGGATGCCGTACCGGGCACGGGCCTGGCGGGCCTCAGGTTCCCGCAGGTCGCCCAGGTGAACGGCGGGCGGGACCGGCGACACCGCGCGCGCCGGGACGGAAGCGGTGAGGTCCCCGGCGCGGCCGCCGTGCACCTCCTCGGGAGGTGACGCGGTGAAGCCCTCGGCACGGCCGGCGTCCACCGCGTCGGGAGGTGGGGGCGTGGACCCTTCGGCGCGACCGGCGTGCACCGCGCGGGGGCCCGGAGCCGCGACCTCCCCGCCGCAACCGCCGCACACCGCCCCGAGGCCCGAAGCCGTCTCCTCTCCAGCACGACCGCCGCACACCGCACCGGGGCCCGGAGCCGCGTCCTCCCCGCCGCAACCGCCGCACACCGCACCGCCGACCGCAACCGCGACCTCCCCGGCACGGCCGCCGTACACCGCACCGCCAACCGCAACCGCGACCTCCCCGGCACGACCGCCGTACACCGCGGCGGCCGGGAATCCGGCCGCCGCCTCCTCCCAGGACTCCGGCCGGCAGGCCACCACCAGGCGTGCTCCTGTGTCCCGCAGCCACTGCGCCGTCGCGGCGGTCCACGCCGGCAGGCGGTGCGCCAGGGCGGACGGCATCTCCTCGGGGCCGTCGAGGAGGAGGAGCAGGGGCCGCCCGGCCGTGCGGGCGAGGCGGGCCAGGCGGTGCGGGGTGAGGTCGCCGAGGTCGGCGGGCAGGGCGGACCGGGAGGCCGCGACGATCCGTGTCGCCCGGGTCAGCGCACGGCCCGCCGCGTCCGCCACCGAGCCGTCGTCACCTGCCAGGTCGGCGCCGCGCAGCCACAGGGTGGGGGCGGGGTTCGCACTCCGGTGCCGGCGGGCGGCGAGGGACGCGAGTTCCGTCGTACGGCCGCTGCCGGGTGCTCCGACGAGGCCGAGGACGGCGGCGCGTCCCCGCAGGAAGGCGGTGAACTCCGCGGTGACATCCGGTCGTTCGACGGGTGCGACGGGCGCGGCGGATTCGGCCGGCCCCGGCGGCCCGTCGCCCGCGCGGACCTCGGGCGCACCGGGCGGTCCGTCCTGGGCGAGGGAGGTGGCCGTCAGTTCCAGTACGCCGGCCAGGTTCAGGTCGGCGCCGTAGGCGGGCACCGTCGCCGCGTTGCGGGCGAGGAGGTCGGCGAGCGGACCCGCGGTGCGGGGCAGGGGCACGGCGAAGCCGGTGTCGCGGGAGCCGCAGCGCAGGGCGGTGCCGAGTACCCCGACGACGGCACCGGTCAGGGCGTCGAGCACCGGTCCCCCGGCCGCTCCGCCGCCGAGCCGCAGGGCGTCCCGGCCGGTCGTACCGATCGCCAGCTCCAGGGCGTCGCCGAGGTGGTGGAAGCGGTCGGTGGCGGTGTACGTCACGTCGGTCGCGCCCAGCACGCGCGCCTCGCGCCAGCCGCCGGCGGCGATGCGTACGTAGGTGCCGGTGTCGATCCGGTCCCGCGCGGTGACGGGGAGCGGGTCCACCCCGAGGCCCTGGGTGCGGACGAGGGCGAGGTCCAGCCCGGGCAGGGGGGTGACCTCGTCGGCGGTCACGACACAGCTGCGGTCGCCGGCGGCGCTGAGCACGAGCCGGCGCAGACCGTCCACGGCCTCGTGACTGGTGATCACCGTGCCGTCGTGGTCGGCGACGAAGCCCGCGCCGCGAGGCCGTCCGGCCAGGTCGTGGAGGCGTACGACGACGTCGTCGAGGCTCTGCCGGGCCCGGTCGCGGTGGTCGTCCACGGTGGGCTCGTGCCCGGCACGGTCGTCCTCAACACGGTCGTCCCCGGCACGGTCGTCCCCGGCACGGTCGTCCCCGGCACGGTCGTCCTCGGCACGGTGGCGCGAGGCGCCCAGGGAGGGGGAGGCGGCGGTCCGCGAAGCCGCGGTGCGAGAGGCGCCAGCCGGGGAAGTGACGGTCCGGGAAGCCGCGGTGCGGGAGGAGTCGGGCCCAGGGAAGTCGTCGGGCTGCGAGGCTGTGTCCTGGGAGCAGCCACTCCCACGCCCTGTCGGCCTGGAGCGGTCCTCGGCCTGGAAATTGGCCCGGTTGCCGGTACCGGCGAAGTCCCACACCGGCCGCCCGCCCTCCGGCGTCCGGGGTCCGCCCCCGGTACGGGGGTCACGTGCCGTCATGGTCGAACCTCCCGCCGTACATCCGTGCCTGTGCTCGACGGTAGGCGCGGGGTGATCGGCGGGACAGATCTCGTGGCGAACGCGCCCCCTTCCGCTCCCTCGGTTCACTCCGAGCGCCTGCCCGGACGGGTGAATGGACCGGGGCGGGTGGATACACCCTAGAGGTGGGGGAACCGAGGGGGGACCGTGGGGGGGGGGGGGGGGGGGGGGGGGGGGGGGGGGGGGGGGGGGGGGGGGGGGGGGGGGGGGGGGGGGGGGGGGGGGCGCGGACGGTAGTTGCATCTTCTTCTT
>NZ_JBWKDW010000040.1:10857-26018 GCF_056435735.1 Streptomyces sp. NPDC043878 | reverse complement strand
TCCCACCGTCCCACGCCACCCCCCCGCCCCCCCCCCCCCCCCCCCCCACCACCCACCCCCCCCCCCCCCCCCCCCCCCCCCCCCCCCCCCCCCCCCCCCCCCCCCACGGGCAGGACGTTCCCGGAGGTGGGGGCCGTCAGCCGAAGACGGCCAGGCTCTTCGCCTTGCCGTTGTGGTCCTCCACGAGCGCGAGGAACCGGCCCTCGGGGCCGAAGACGGCGACGGTGCCGGCCGCCGCGTACACCTCGGGCATCTCCAGCCGCACCCCGTTGGTGAGCAGCCCGGCCCGCCTGCCGTCCACGTCCCAGCGCGGGAAGGCGGCCGCGGCCGCCTCCGCGATCGGCATCACGGTCAGCTCCTGCTGGAGCTGGTCGAGGGTCCGGGCCGTGTCGAGCTTGTACGGCCCCACCCGGGTCCGGCGCAGCGCGGTCAGATGACCGCCGACGCCCAGGTCGGCGCCCAGGTCCCGGGCGAGCGCCCGGATGTAGGTACCGGAGGAGCAGACCACGGAGACCACCAGGTCGAGGACGGGGGTGCCGTCCTCGGCGACGGCCTCGCGGACGTCGTGGACCGCGAAGGAGGAGACGGTGACGGGCCGGGCGGGGATCTCGAACTCCTCGCCCTCCCGCGCCCGCTTGTAGGACCGCACTCCGTCGATCTTGATGGCGCTGACCTTGGACGGCACCTGCATGATGGCGCCGGTGAGTTTGGCGATCCCGGCGTCGACGGCGTCGCGGGTGACCTTCGAGGCGTCGGACGACCTCGTGATCTCGCCCTCGGCGTCGTCGGTCAGGGTCGTCTGCCCGAGGCGGATGGTCCCCAGGTACTCCTTCTCGGTGAGCGCGAGATGCCCGAGGAGCTTGGTCGCCCGCTCGACGCCCAGCACGAGGACGCCCGTCGCCATGGGGTCGAGGGTGCCCGCGTGGCCCACCCGCCGGGTCCTGGCGATCCCGCGCATCTTGGCGACCACGTCGTGCGAAGTGAAGCCCGACGGCTTGTCGACGATGACAAGGCCGTCGGGCGTGGTGTGCTTCTGGGTCATTCCGCGGCGTCGCCGTCCGTCTCGTCCTCGTCGTCCGGCTTCTTGTACGGGTCCGCCTCGCCGGCGTACACGGCGCCCGCGGACGCCTCGCGCACCTTCTCGTCGGACTGGCGCGCCCTGTCGAGGAGGTCCTCGATGGTCTTGGCGGTGTCCGGGAGGGCGTCGGCGACGAAGGTGAGGCTCGGCGTGAACTTCACCCCGGCCGCGCGGCCGACCTCGGAGCGCAGGATGCCCTTGGCGCTCTCCAGACCGGCGGCGGCCGCCGCACGCTCCTCGTCGTCCCCGTACACCGTGTAGAAGACGGTCGCCTCCCGCAGGTCACCCGTGACCCGGGTGTCCGTGATGGTGACGTGTGAGCCGAGCCGCGGGTCCTTGATCCCGCGCAGCAGCTTCTGGGCCACCACCTCCCGGATGAGGTCCGCCAGCCTTTTCGCCCGCGCGTTGTCGGCCACTGGTCCGTCTCCCGTTCTTTCCTGATCTCGTTCTCGGTTCGTCAGTCGTCTTCGCCGTGGAGGCGCCGCCTGACGGACAGCAACTCCACCTCGGGGCGACCGGCGACCAGCCGCTCGCACTGGTCCAGCACGTCGCTCAGGTGCCCCGTGTCGCCGGACACCACCGCGAGACCGATGCCGGCCCTGCGGTGCAGATCCAGGTGCGTCACCTCCGCCGCGCTCACCGCGTACTTCCGCTGGAGCTCGGCGACGATCGGGCGGACGACGGAGCGCTTCTCCTTCAGCGACCGTACGTCGCCGAGGAGGAGGTCGAAGGACAGTGTCCCCACATACATGTGTAACCGGTTCACCCGCCGGTCCGGGATCGATGGCCCCGCCATCCGTGTGGCAGGGACATCAGAACCGTACAACGAACGGCCGGGGCCGATCGACGGAAATTACTTCCCGTCGACCGGCCCCGGACCGGACCGTCTCGGAGACCCGAGGGCTCACGCCCTGGGCTTCTCCCGCATCTCGTACGTCGCGATGACGTCGTCGATCTTGATGTCGTTGAAGTTGCCGAGGTTGATACCGCCCTCGAACCCTTCGCGGATCTCGGTGACGTCGTCCTTGAAGCGGCGCAGACCGGAGATGGTGAGGCTCTCCGCGACCACCTTGCCGTCGCGGATGAGGCGCGCCTTGGTGTTGCGCTTGACCTCGCCGGACCGGACCAGGACACCGGCGATGTTGCCCAGCTTGGACGACTTGAAGACCTCGCGGATCTCCGCCGTGCCGAGCTCGACCTCTTCGTACTCCGGCTTGAGCATGCCCTTGAGGGCCGCTTCGATCTCTTCGATCGCCTGGTAGATGACCGAGTAGTAACGGACGTCCACGCCTTCGCGCTCGGCCATCTGCGCGGCACGACCGGCCGCACGGACGTTGAAGCCGATCACGATGGCGTCCGAGCCCATCGCCAGGTCGATGTCCGACTCCGTGACCGCACCGACGCCGCGGTGCAGGACGCGGATGTCGACCTCTTCGCCGACGTCGAGCTGGAGCAGCGAGGACTCGAGAGCCTCCACCGAACCGGACGCGTCGCCCTTGATGATGAGGTTGAGTTCCTGCACCAGACCGGCCTTGAGGGCCTCGTCCAGGTTCTCCAGGGAGAACCGGACACCCCGGCGGGCGAAGTTGGCGTTCCGCTCACGGGCGGCACGCTTCTCGGCGATCTGGCGGGCCGTGCGGTCCTCGTCGACGACGAGGAAGTTGTCGCCGGCGCCCGGGACGTTGGTGAGACCCAGGACGAGGACCGGGGTCGAGGGACCCGCCTCTTCCAGGTGGTCGCCCTTGTCGTCGAGCATCGCGCGGACACGGCCGTACGCGTCGCCGACCACCATGGTGTCGCCGACCCGCAGGGTGCCTCGCTGGACCAGGACGGTCGCGACGGCACCGCGGCCACGGTCGAGACGGGACTCGATCGCGATACCCTGCGCGTCCTGCTCGGGGTTGGCCCGCAGGTCGAGCGAGGCGTCCGCGGTGAGGACCACGGCCTCCAGGAGAGCCTCGATGTTGAGGCCCTGCTTGGCGGAGATGTCGACGAACATGGTGTCGCCGCCGTACTCCTCGGCCACCAGACCGAACTCGGTGAGCTGACCGCGCACCTTGGTCGGGTCGGCACCCTCGACGTCGATCTTGTTGACCGCGACCACGATCGGCACGTCGGCCGCCTTGGCGTGGTTCAGCGCCTCGATCGTCTGGGGCATCACACCGTCGTTGGCCGCCACCACGAGGATCGCGATGTCGGTCGACTTGGCACCACGGGCACGCATGGCGGTGAACGCCTCGTGACCCGGGGTGTCGATGAAGGTGATCTTGCGCTCTTCGTCGTTGACCTGAGTCGTGACCTGGTACGCACCGATGTGCTGCGTGATACCGCCGGCCTCGCCCGCGACGACGTTCGTCTTGCGGATGGTGTCGAGGAGGCGGGTCTTGCCGTGGTCGACGTGACCCATGACGGTCACGACCGGCGGACGCGCGACGAGGAACTCCTCGCCACCCTCGTCCTCGCCGAACTCGATGTCGAAGGACTCGAGCAGCTCGCGGTCCTCCTCCTCGGGGCTGACGATCTCGAGGACGAAGTTCATCTCGTCCGCGAGGAGCCTCAGCGTCTCGTCGGAGACGGACTGCGTGGCGGTGACCATCTCGCCGAGGTTCATCATCACGCCGACGAGCGACGCCGGGTTGGCGCCGATCTTCTCCGCGAAGTCGGTGAGGGAGGCACCGCGCGACAGGCGGACGGACTGTCCGTTGCCGCGAGGCAGCATCACGCCGCCGACCGACGGGGCCTGCATGGCCTCGTACTCCTGGCGCCTCTGCCGCTTCGACTTACGGCCACGACGCGCGGGACCGCCGGGGCGACCGAAGGCGCCCTGCGTGCCACCACGGCCACCCGGACCACCGGGACGACCACCGAAGCCGGGACGGCCACCGCCGCCACCGGGAGCACCCGGACGGCCGGCGAAGCCGCCGCCACCACCGGGAGCGCCGGGACGGCCGGCGAAGCCGCCACCGCCACCGCCACCACCGGGACGGCCGGCGAAGCCGCCACCGCCACCGCCACCACCGGGACGGCCGGCGAAGCCGCCACCGCCGGGGCGACCGCCGCCGGCACCGGGACCGCGGCCGGGACCGCCGCCGGGACGCGGGGTACCCGCGGCCGGACGCTGCGGCATCATGCCGGGGTTCGGACGGTTGCCGCCGCCGGGACGCGGGGCGCCACCGGGGCCGCCCTGCGGACGAGGCATGCCGCCCGGAGTGGGACGGGCACCGCCCTGCGGACGCGGAGCGCCGCCGGGACCGCCCTGGGGACGAGGACCGCGGTCCTGACCCGCGCCCTGCGGACGCGGAGCGCCGCCCGGGGCACCGCCGGGGCCGCCGCCCGGGCGAGGCGCGCCGCCCGGCCGGGGGGCCTGCGGACGTGCCATGCCGGTGGAGCCACCGGAGGTGAACGGGTTGTTGCCCGGACGGGGACCCGTCGGGCGGGCGCCGGGACGCGGGGACTGGCCGGCGGGACGCGGGGCGCCCTGACGGTCGCCGCGCTCGGGGCGCTCACCACGGCCCTGGCCGCCCTGGCCGGGGCCGGCCGGACGGGCACCGCCCGGACGCGGGGCGCCGGGACGGTCACCGCGGTCGGCGGCCGGACGCGGAGCGCCCGGACGCGGAGCGGAGGAGGCCGGCGCGGAGGAGGCCGGTGCGGCGGGAGCCGACGGGGGCGCCGTGAACTCGGGCACTGCCGGAGCCGGAGCCGCCGGAGCGGGCTTCGGAGCGGGCTTCGGACCCGGACGCGGGCCCGAGGAGGCCGGCGACGCCGGGGTGACCGGAGCCGCGGCGGGCGCCTCGGCCGGCTTCGGGGCCGGCGGGCGCGGCGCGGCCGGACGGGCCGCCTGTGCCGGAGAGGGGGCGCCCGGCCTCGCCGGGGCAGCCCTGCGCGCGGGGGCGGACTTGCCGCCTCCGTTGCCCTGCTGGAGGGCGTCAGTCAGTTTGCGTACTACAGGCGCCTCGATCGTCGAGGACGCCGAACGGACGAATTCACCGAGTTCCTGGAGCTTGGCCATGACGACCTTGCTCTCCACCCCGAACTCCTTGGCGAGTTCGTATACCCGGACCTTAGCCACTTCGCTCCTTTTAGGTCCGGGTTGCGTCCGGACCGTCGCTACTTCATGGGCGTACTCATCGCGTGCTCATCGAGTGCTCATCGCAATCTCGACCTACTTCCAACTCGCGGAATACCAGGGCCACGCGGGGTTCCGCGTGACACTCCTACGGTGTTGCCTGTCAGCAACTGTCGGTCTGCTCGACGTACCGGCGCAACGCCTTTGTGTCGAGCGGTCCCGGGGCGCGCAACGCCCGCGGAAACGCCCGGCGGCGTACCGCCTGGTCGAGACAGACCAGGGCGGGGTGTACGTACGCACCCCGGCCGGGCAGCGTACCGCGTGGATCAGGAACGCATGCGTCCTTGATCGCCACGATGCGCAGCAGATCGTTCTTGACCGCTCGCTCCCGACACCCCACACAGGTGCGTTCAGGGCATGCACGGGCGTGCGTCCGGCCAGACACTGTTAAGTCTACCTCCCCGTACGGACCTCACCCCTACCGGGTGGTGTTCGAACGGTTGTTGTCGTGATCTAAGCCACTGCAGGCCGAGATCTATTCCCCAGCCTGTTCGGTGTCCGGACGGATGTCGATCCGCCAGCCGGTGAGCCGGGCGGCCAGCCGGGCGTTCTGCCCTTCCTTGCCGATCGCCAGCGACAGCTGGTAGTCCGGCACCGTCACCCGCGCGGAACGGGCCCCGAGGTCCACGACCTCCACCTTGGAGACCCGGGCCGGGGACAGCGCGTTCGCCACCATCTCGGCCGGGTCGTCCGACCAGTCGACGATGTCGATCTTCTCACCGTTCAGCTCGCCCATGACGTTGCGCACCCGGCCGCCCATGGGGCCGATGCAGGCGCCCTTGGCGTTCAGACCCGAACGGGTGGACCTGACGGCGATCTTCGTACGGTGACCGGCCTCACGCGCGATGGCGGCGATCTCCACCGACCCGTCCGCGATCTCCGGGACCTCCAGCGCGAAGAGCTTCTTCACCAGGTTGGGGTGCGTGCGCGAAAGAGTGACGGACGGACCGCGAACGCCCTTCGCCACCCGCACGACGTACGACCGCAGGCGCAGGCCGTGCGCGTAGATCTCCCCCGGCACCTGCTCCTGCACCGGCAGGATGGCCTCCAGCTTGCCGATGTCCACGAGCACGTTCTTCGGGTCGCGCCCCTGCTGGACCACACCGGTGACGATGTCGCCCTCGCGGCCGGCGTACTCCCCGAGCGTCGCGTCGTCCTCGGCGTCGCGCAGCCGCTGCAGGATGACCTGCTTGGCGGTGGTGGCGGCGATACGGCCGAAGTCGGACGGGGTGTCGTCGAACTCCCGGGCCTCCTGGCCCTCCTCGAGGTCCTCGGGGTCCTCCTTCGCCCACACGGTCACATGGCCGGTCTCCCGGCTGAGCTCCACGCGCGCGTGACGGCGGCTTCCCTCGGTGCGGTGGTAGGCGATGAGGAGGGCCGACTCGATCGCCTCGACCAGCAGGTCGAAGGAGATCTCCTTCTCCCGCACCAAGCCCCGCAGGGCACTCATGTCGATGTCCACGGCTACGCCTCCTCCTCTTCTTCCTTCATGTCTTTGCTGCTGTCCCTGTCGTCCTTGCGGTTGAACTCCACCTGGACGCGGGCCTTGTCGATGTCCCCGAAGGCGAGCGCGCGCGTGGTGGCCTTGCGGCCCTTCACGCCGGGCACCTCGAGGTCGAGACCCTCGTCGCCGACCTCCAGGATGCGGGCCACCAGTTCGTCGCCCCCGGTGAGCTGGAACCTCACCAGCCGCCCCGTGGCGCGCTCGTAGTGCCGGCGCTCCGTGAGGAGACGTTCCGCACCGGGCGTTCCGACCTCGAGGGTGTACTCGCCCGCGCCCATCGCGTCCGTCTCGTCGAGCTTCGCCGAGAGCGCGCGGCTCACATCGGCGATCTGGTCCAGGTCGGCACCCGTGTCGGAGTCGACGACGACGCGCAGTACACGCTTGCGGCCGACCGAGTCCACCGCGATCTCCTCGAGATCCAGGCCCTGGGAGGCGACGAGCGGTTCCAGGAGCTCTCGCAGCCTGTCGCTCTGGGTGGTGCTCATCCGGGTGACTCCTCGGCCGCGTGTGCTGTTGTTGGGAACGTCGCGTGTCTGGTCAAAGGGTATCCGGTCCAGGGGTGTGTTGCCGTCCACCGGGTGGCCGCGGCCGTCCGGTGGACCCCCGTTCCGCGTTCGTCCGACGCCGGCCCGGGGCCCGTTCGGCGCGGACCCGGGGGCGCGTCGGGCGTCGGCCGGGGGCCGGTCCGGCGGCCGGAGCACCGAGGGCGGTGCCGCTGGGTGGCGGCGGACGGGTGCGCGGGTACCGTGATCACGGGCGGGCCGCCCCGCCTGGTGTTTCCCTTCGCGTCTGCCGTCGTGTCCGCCTTCGTACGAACTGCCCCCGAGGACGTCTGCCGTGCCCCTCCCCCCACGCCCGCGTGCCCTTCCCGGACCGCGCCGAAGAACCCTGCTCGTCTCCGCCGCGGGCGCCGCCCTGCTGGTGGGCTGCTCGCATGCCCCCGAGGAGTCGGCCGGCACCGGCGGCAGCCAGTCGGCCGCCCAACGCGCACGCGCGCGTGCGGCCCGCGACAGCGCGGGGCTGGTGGAGTCCTACGAGGCGGTCCTCGCCGTACATCCGGCGCTCGCGGAGCGGCTGGCGCCGCTGCGGGCGGAGGTGGTGCGGCACGTGGAGGCGTTCGGCGGGACCCTGGCGGCCGGACCGGCCGGACCGGCCGGGACGGCGTCCCCGGCGGCCACCGCCACTCCCCCGGCCACACCCTCCGCCGATCCGTCGGCCGCTCCCTCCGCCGCGTCGGCCGCGGTGGCCGCCGTACCGGCGCGGGAGAAGGACGCCCTGGCGCGGCTCGCCGCCGCCGAGCGGGCGCTCGCCGACCGGCGGGCCACGGCACTGCTCGACGTGCCGGGGGAGCTGGCGCGGCTGCTGGCCTCGGCCGCGGCGGCCGGCGCCGCCCACGCGTACCTGCTGACGGAGGGGGCCCGGTGAGCGGGACGGACGAGGGTGAACTGAAGGCACTCCAGGCCGCGTTGGCGGCCGAGCACGCGGCGGTGTACGGCTACGGCGTGGTCGGCGGACGCGTCGGCCGGGAGCGGCGGGCCGAGGCCCGGGCGGCCTACGACGCCCACCGGGCGCGGCGGGACGCGCTGGTGCGCGCGGTACGCGACCTGGGTGGCAGGCCCGCGGCCGCCGCCGCCGCGTACGCGCTGCCCTTCCCGGTGCCGGACCCCGCCGCGGCGGTACGGCTCGCCGCCGAGTTGGAGGACCGGGTGGCCGGCGTGTACTCCGACCTGGTGCGGGCAGCCGAAGCGGGACAGCGGCGGACGGCCGCCGAGGCGCTGCGGGAGGCGGCGGTGCGCGCGGCGCGCTGGCGCGGCGGGAGCGTAGCCTTCCCTGGTCTCGCCGAGCGGGCCGGCACCGGCACACCGTCGGCGTCCCCGGCGGCGTAAGGCGTACGGCTCGGCGGACGTCCGGCTCCGGGAGCAGGGCTCGGCAGGTACGGGAAGGGAACAACTCGCGCATGGCTTTCGAACCGCCGCGGCGTCTGGCGAGGGCACTCGGGGAGAGCGCACCGGACGGTGACGAGTGGGTGGAGAAGCTGTCCGAGACGGCTGAACAGGCCGTCGCGGTACGCGAGTTGACCGTCGAGCGGGTGCAGGTGCCGGGCGGTCGCAGCAGCCTGGTCGTGCTGGTGCGACGGCCGGACGGGACGCCCGCCGTACTGAAGCTCGCCCCGCCCCGGGCCCGGCCGGAGAGCGAACGGGCCGCGCTCGCGCACTGGGGCGGCTCGGGCGCCGTACAGCTGGCCGAGGAGTCCGCCGCCGACGGCGTGCTGCTCCTGGAGCGGCTGCACCCGGACGTGTCGGTGCGGTCGCTGCCGGAGGCCAAGGCACTGCTGGAGGCGGCCGGCAGCCTGCGCCGGCTGTGGGTGGAACCGCCCGGCGGCGAGGACGCCCACCTCTTCGAGAGCGTGGCGGGGCGGACCGGGCGGCAGGCCGAGGCGATGCGGGCGAGCGCCGACGCCGATCCCGAGCTGGCGCCGCTGGTGGCCGCCGCGCTCGCGGCGCGCGAGGAACTGCTGGCCGCGCCCCCCGAACGGCTGCTGCTGCACGGGACGTTCCGGCAGAGCAAGGTGCTCGCCGCCGAGCGGATGCCGTGGCTGGCCGTGGGCCCCGATCCGGTCGTCGGCGAGTGCGCCTTCGACCTCGCCCGGCTGGTGCGCGACCGGGTCGAGGACCTGATCGCGTCGCCGTCCGGGGCCGCGACGACCCGGCGGCGGGTGAAGCGGCTGGCCGAGTCCCTCGAGGTGGACCAGGAGCGGCTGCGGGGCTGGACGCTGTTCCGGGCCGTGGAGTCGGGGGTACGGGCCCTGCGCGTCGGACGCCCGCAGGACGCCGAGCTGCTGCTGGAGTTCGCGGGCTGGCTGTAGGGGCCGTCGCCGCCCGGCGGGGTGCGGACCGGGACGCGCCCCCTGCCGGAGTCCTCGCAGGGGGGCGCTGTATGTCAGGTCCGGCCGAGGTGCCTCCCGAGCCTGCCGGCCGGAGTCTCGGCGGGTGAGCCGTCAGCGGTCGCCGGAGTGCACCCGCGACCGTCCGCCGGTGGCGGCGGGGGCCGTGAACAGGGTCGCCTCGATGGCCGGCAGACGGGTGTGCCGTCGGATGTGGGCGGCCTGGTCCAGGGGCGGTGACCGTCCCCTCCCGCGGGTGCCGCGGCGGGCTCGGCGTGCCGGACGTGCGTGAACAGCGCCGGGTCCGCGGGGCGCAGCCGCGAGCCCGCCGCCGTGGAGGCCGACCAGGGCCTACGGGCCCTGCGCGGGCGTCTCGCCGACCGGCCCGGTGACGTCCTGGACGCGGATCTGCCAGCCGTCCGCCGGGGGTTCGCCCGCTACGGCGGTGTCGCCGCCCAGGCTCACCAGGACCCCGCAGCCGGCCGCCCCGGCGAGCAGCGCGGCGGCCCGGTCGGCGGCCCACGCCTTGGCCGTGGCTCCCAGGTCCAGGCGGATGCCGGCCGGCACGACGACCGTGTCCGTCCGCGGGTCCAGCGTCACCCGGCGCCAGCCCGGAGCGCGCCGTACCGTCAGCCGTACCGGGCGGTCGTCCTCGCGGACGAGGGTGAAGTCGCGGTCGTAGCCGATCGCGTCCATCGCCGAGCCGACCGTCGGGTCGACCGCGCCGTCCGTCGCCTCGGCGGCGCGCAGTGCCACGCCCAGCGCCTCGGCGAGCAGGGGGCTGACCCGGACCGGGCGGCCCGCCGCGGTGTCGAGCGCGCTCAGTTCGGAGTCCGCGCGGAAGCGGCTGCAAGCCGCGTCGACCTCGGCCAGGTGCCGGGCCAGGAGCAGGTTGCAGGAGTTCAGCAGGGCCGGGTCGGTGACGACGAGCCGGACGCTCGTGCCGAGGGCACGCCACTCGGCGGCGGCCGTGGTGCGCGAGGTGGCGGTGGCCGCGGTCATCACGACGCCCCCGAGGTGGAGTCGGCGGAACCGCTGCCGGAGGTGAGACCGCCGGCCGTACCACCGGACGAACTGCCGGACGAACTGCCGGACGACGAGGACGAGTTGGAATCCGAAGACGAGGACGTCGCCGGCGAGGACGAAGCCGTGCCGTTGCCGCTCGTGTCGCTGTCCGTCGTGGCGCCGGAGCTCGAACTGCTCGACCCGGTCGAGGTGCTCGCCGTGGCGTCGGCGTCCGCCTGCAACGTACCGATCAGGGCGAACACGCCCGCCGCCGCGGCCAGCGTCACCGCCGCCGCGACGGCCGCCGTGCGCCGCGCTCCTCTGCGGACCGCCGCCGCGGCACCTCGTTCCCTGGTGCCATGACCGTTCCCCTCCGTAGTGACTCCGTGTCACGTCCTACGGTCGGGGAACGGCCTGAGAGGAGTCTGTGCGGCGCCCGTACGCCACCAGAACCTCCTGAGAGATCGGTTTACGTCACGCCGTCAGGCGGGCGATCGCCTCGTCCACCGTGAGCTCCTCGCGCTCGCCGGTCCTGCGGTCCTTGAGTTCCAGGACGCCCTCGGCGGCACGCCGTCCGGCGACCAGGATCTGCGGTACGCCGATCAGCTCGGAGTCGGTGAACTTCACGCCCGGGGAGACCCCGGGGCGGTCGTCCACCAGGACGCGGACGCCGGCCGCCGCCAGCTTCTGGGAGACGTCGAGGGCCAGTTCGGTCTGCAGGGCCTTGCCGGCGGCCACCACGTGCACGTCGGCCGGGGCGACCTCCTTGGGCCAGACGAGGCCCTTGTCGTCGGCGGTCTGCTCGGCGAGGGCAGCGACCGCGCGGGAGACGCCGATGCCGTAGGAGCCCATGGTGACGCGGACCGGCTTGCCGTTCTGGCCGAGGACGTCGAGCTTGAGGGCGTCGGCGTACTTGCGGCCCAGCTGGAAGATGTGGCCGATCTCGATGGCGCGGTCCAGCTTGAGGCCGGTGCCGCACCTGGGGCAGGGGTCGCCCTCCTCGACCACCACGACGTCGACGTACTCGCCGACCTCGAAGTCACGGCCCGCGACCACGTTCTTCGCGTGCGTGTGCTCCTTGTTGGCGCCGGTGATCCACGCCGTGCCGGGGGCCACCCGCGGGTCGGCGATGTAGCGGAGCTTCTCCAGACCCTGCGGGCCGACGTAGCCGCGGACCAGGTCCGGGCGGCCCACGAAGTCCTCGGCGGTGACCAGTTCGACGGTGGCCGGCGCGAAGTGTGCCTCGACCTTGCCCAGGTCGACCTCGCGGTCACCGGGGACGCCCACGGCCACGATCTCGCCGTCGACCTTGACGAGCAGGTTCTTCAGGGTGGCGGAGGCCGGCACCCCGAGGGAGGAGGCGAGGGTCTCGATCGTGGGGGTGTCCGGGGTCGGGATCTCCTCGGCCGCGGGCACGCCGGAGCCGTCGACCGGCTTCAGCTCGTAGGTGATCGCCTCGGTGTTGGCCGCGAAGTCGCAGTTGGGGCAGTCGGCGAAGGTGTCCTCGCCGGCCTCGGCGGGGGCGAGGAACTCCTCCGACTTGGAGCCGCCCATCGCGCCCGCGGTCGCGGCGCAGATGCGGTAGTCGAGGCCGAGGCGCTCGAAGACCCGCTGGTAGGCCTGGCGGTGCAGGGCGTACGAGTGGGCGAGTCCCTCGTCCTCGGTGTCGAAGGAGTAGGAGTCCTTCATGAGGAACTCGCGGCCGCGCAGGATGCCGGCGCGGGGGCGGGCCTCGTCACGGAACTTGGTCTGGATCTGGTAGAGGATGACCGGCAGGTCCTTGTAGGAGGACGCCTGGTCCTTCACGATCAGCGTGAAGATCTCCTCGTGGGTGGGGCCGAGCAGGTAGTCGCCGCCCTTGCGGTCCTGGAGGCGGAACAGCTCGGGGCCGTACTCCTCCCAGCGGCCGGTCGCCTCGTAGGGCTCGCGCGGCAGCAGGGCGGGGAGCAGCACCTCCTGGGCGCCGATCGCGTCCATCTCCTCGCGGACGATCCGCTCCACGTTGGCGAGGACCTTCCTGCCGAGGGGCAGCCAGGACCACACGCCGGCCGCGGTACGGCGGACGTAGCCGGCGCGGACGAGCAGCTTGTGGCTGAGGACCTCCGCGTCCGCCGGGTCGTCGCGCAGCGTCTTCGCCAACAACTGGGACATGCGCTGGACCGGTGCGTTCGCCATGATTCTCGTACTCCTGCTGCGTGAGGGTGATGGCAGGAGGTTAGCCGGGCGGTGCGGGAGCGTGGAAATCCGTTATCGGTGGCGCAGCGGGAGCGGGGCGCCCATCACGGCGTACGGCTTGGGGGCGCTGGGGAAGAGGACCTGGCGGGCGAGGTCCTCGTAGCCGAGGGAGTGGTAGAGGCCGCGGGCCGGACTGTCGGTGTCGATCGCCGAGAGGATCGAGCGCGGTTCGGTGGCGGTGTCCGTGATCGAGGTGATCAGGGAACGGCCCAGACCCCGGTTCTGGTAGTGCGGGTGGACGTGCAGCTCGGTGATCACGAAGGAGTCGTCCAGCCAGCCGTCGTGGCCCTGGGCGCGGAGATAGGGCTCCACGACCGTGGACCACCAGTGGGAGCGGTCGTTGGGCATGCCGTAGACGAAGCCGACGAGGCGTCCGGCGAGGGTGGCGCCGAGTGCGCGGGCGCCGGGATAGACCATGTGGCGCAACACGATCTGACGGCGTACGGCGACCTCCTCGGCGCCGAGACCGAAGGCCACCGCCTGGACCGCGAGGGCCTCGTCGACGTGTGCGGAAAGGTCGAGGGGACCGATCACGACGTCGTCGGGGTGGCGGGGTCCGTGACCGGAAAATCGCATGTGGGGAGAGTACAGGGGCACACGGGTCGTCGTTCGGGGAGGGAATTCAGAAGAGAACGCTCATGAACTCGCCAACCTCGCGGAAGCCCACCCTCCGGTACGTCCTTCGCGCGGGAGTGTTGAAGTCGTTCACGTACAGGCTCACCAACGGGGCCACGTCCGCCAGCGCGTAGCGGAGCACCGCCGCCATGCCGGGCGCCGCCACTCCCCTGCCCCGGTACTCCGGGGCCACCCACACGCCCTGGATCTGGCAGGCGCGGTCGGTCGCGGCGCCGATCTCGGCCTTGAAGACGACCTGGCCGTCGGGGCCCAGACGGGCGAAGGAGCGGCCGCCGGCGACGAGTTCGGCGACCCTGGCCTGGTACAGCAGGCCGCCGTCCCCGGCGAGCGGGGAGACCCCGACCTCCTCGGTGAACATCGCCACGCAGGCAGGCATGATCGTCTCGACCTCGTCCTTGCGGATGCGGCGGACGTACGGATCGGGGTCGACGGTCGTGGACACGCGGTCGGTGACCATGAGCGGCTGGTGCGCGCGGACCTCGCGGGCCGGGCCCCAGCTGGGTTCGAGCAGGCGCCACAGCTCGGCGGTGGGCTCGGCGGGGCCGACGACGGAGGAGCAGCGGCGGCCGGCCCGGCGGGCCCGGTCGGCGAACGCGCGGACGGCCCGCGGAGTGGCGCAGATCGGGACCAGGTTGGCGCCGGCGTAGCACAGGGACGTGAGCATGCCGCCCTCGTACCAGCCCCACATCTCGCCGCCGAGCCGCCAGGGGTCCAGGCCGGCGATCCGCACCCGGGAGGTCACGAAGGCGTTCGCGACCGGCTCGCGGTCGAGGACGGCGAGCGCGGCGTCCAGGTCACTCGGTTCGAGAACCCGGGAGGTGGTCTGGGTCAACACGTACAGGGCCTCACCCTAAGGTCTACGGATCTCCGCACTGTACCTGCCGAAAATGTGCCACGCCGCCCCGTGGTACGGCCTCGTGCCAGGATCGCCGCGTGACCTCGCGGACGCGCCCCGACGCGGGCGTACGCCACCGGTCCGGCACGGGGACGGCTCACGCCGGAGCGGCCGCCGGAGACTCGGGGCGCAGCCGGTACACCACGTTGGGGCGGAGGGGGCCTTCGGGTATGTCGGGGTCGTCGAAGTCGTCGGACGGGTCGTGGGTCATGCCCAGGCGGCGCATCACCGCCTGGGAGCGGAGGTTGCCGGCCGGGGTCACGGCGAGGATCTCGGTGAGGCCGAGGGTCGCGAAGCCGAACTCGACGACGGCGCGGGCCGCTTCGGTGGCGTAGCCGTGGCCCCAGGCCGCGCGGGACAGCCGCCAGCCCGCTTCGACCCCCGTGAAGGGCATGCCGTCCTCGACGGGGTCCAGTCCGGTGAACCCGACGAACTCGCCGGTGCCCGTCACCTCCACGGCCCACCAGCCCCAGCCGCGCCGGTCGAGGTCGGCCTGGAAGGCGGCGGCGGACGCGGCGCTCTGCTCGGGCGTGAGGAGGCCGGGGAAGTACTCCCGGACCTCGGGGTCGGCGTTCAGGGCGGCCCAGGGGGCGAGGTCGGAGTCCCGCCAGGAGCGGAGGACGAGCCGCTCGGTGCGCAGTTCGGACATCGCGCCAAGCTAGCGCGATCTTGAGCGCGCGGCGATCGAATAAGAGAGGGGTGGGGGGGGGGGGGGGGGCCCCCCCCCCCCCCCCCCCCCCACCCCCCCCCCCCCCCCCCCCCCCCCCCCCCCTCCCCCCCCCCCCCCCCCCCCCCCCG
>NZ_JBWKDW010000040.1:0-10849 GCF_056435735.1 Streptomyces sp. NPDC043878 | reverse complement strand
CGCGTTGGGGTCAGGGGGGGGGGGAGGAGGGGGGGGGGGGGTGGTGGGCGCCCCCCCCCCACCCCCCCACCCCCCAAAGGCCCGTCAGCCCTTGACCGAGATCTCCGGCTCACCGGAGGCGACGCCGGCCGCCTCCATCTGTTCGGCCAGCTTCATGGCCTCCTCGATGAGGGTCTCCACGATCTTCGACTCGGGGACGGTCTTGATGACCTCGCCCTTGACGAAGATCTGTCCCTTGCCGTTGCCGGAGGCGACGCCGAGGTCCGCCTCGCGGGCCTCGCCGGGCCCGTTGACGACGCAGCCCATGACGGCGACGCGCAGCGGGACCTCCATGCCGGTCAGACCGGCGGTGACCTCTTCGGCCAGCTTGTACACGTCGACCTGGGCGCGCCCGCAGGACGGGCAGGAGACGATCTCCAGGCCGCGCTGCCTGAGGTTCAGGGACTCCAGGATCTGGTTGCCGACCTTGACCTCCTCCACGGGAGGCGCCGACAGGGAGACGCGGATCGTGTCGCCGATGCCCTGGGAGAGCAGCGCGCCGAAGGCGACAGCCGACTTGATGGTGCCCTGGAAGGCGGGGCCGGCCTCGGTCACCCCGAGGTGCAGCGGGTAGTCGCACTGGGCGGCGAGCTGACGGTACGCCTCGACCATCACGACCGGGTCGTTGTGCTTGACCGAGATCTTGAGGTCCCGGAAGTCGTGCTCCTCGAAGAGGGACGCCTCCCACAGGGCGGACTCGGCGAGCGCCTCGGGCGTCGCCCGGCCGTACTTCTTCAGCAGCCGCTGGTCCAGGGAGCCGGCGTTGACCCCGATGCGGATCGGGGTGCCGTGGTCCTTCGCCGCCCTGGCGATCTCCTTGACCTTGTCGTCGAACTGCTTGATGTTGCCGGGGTTGACGCGCACCGCGGCGCAGCCGGCCTCGATGGCCGCGAAGACGTACTTCGGCTGGAAGTGGATGTCCGCGATGACGGGGATCTGCGACTTGCGGGCGATGGTCGCCAGCGCGTCCGCGTCGTCCTGGGTGGGGCAGGCCACCCGGACGATCTGGCAGCCGGAGGCCGTCAGTTCGGCGATCTGCTGGAGGGTCGCGCCGACGTCGGACGTACGTGTCGTGGTCATCGACTGCACCGACACGGGCGCGTCGCCGCCCACCGCCACGGATCCGACCTGGATCTGCCGGCTCTTGCGGCGCTCGGCGAGCCTGGTCGGAACGGACGGCATGCCGAGAGAAATCGCAGTCATCTGCTGTGCAACCCCAAGTCGTGGATCAAGGTCCGGTCCCGTCAGCAGCGGGCTCCAGACTTCGAGATTACGGCACGGCCCGAGGCCGGAGCACATCCCGCCCGTAAACCCACTCGATGGAAGGCGGCCCGGAAAACGCCGTTCCGGGCCGCCGTGAACACCGGGTGGCTAGGAGATGCGCACCGGGTTGACCACATCCGCGATCAGTACGAGCAGGGTGAAGCAGACGAAGACCCCGGCCACCACGTAGGCCACCGGCATCAGCTTCGCCACGTCGAACGGACCGGGGTCCGGCCGGCGCAGCACCTTCGCCGCGCTGCGGCGCAGCGACTCCCACAGGGCGCCCGCGATGTGTCCGCCGTCGAGCGGGAGCAGCGGGAGCATGTTGAAGAGGAACAGGGAGAGGTTGAAGCCGCCGAGGAGCATGACGAACATGGCGAGCTGCTGCGAGGCCGGGATGTCGAGGGTGGCGATCTCGCCGCCCACCCGGGCCGCGCCGACGATGCCCATCGGGGAGTCGGGCTCGCGCGGGCCGTCGCCGAAGGCCGCGTTCCACAGGGCGGGCACCTTCGACGGCAGTGCCGCGAGGGAGTCGACGGCGTCGCCGACCCGGTCGCCCATCCAGGTCACGGACTGACCGAAGTCCTGCTTGACGACGCCGGTGGCCGAGCTGAAGCCGAGGAAGCCGGCCTCGACGTACTGCCCCTGGACGTACGCCCCGCTGGAGTCCTTCTTGGCGACCCGGTTGGTGGCGATCTTCGCGTGCAGGGTCACCTCCTGGCCCTTGCGGTCGACGACGATCGCCACGTCCTTGCCGGCGCTGACCCGGATCAGGTCGGAGAGCTTGTTCCAGTCGTCGGTGCGCACCCCGCCGAACGCGACGATCCGGTCGTTCCGCTGGAGCCCCGCGGCCGCGGCCGGGGAGGGCTGGTCGGTCTTCCTGCAGGAGTCGCGGTTCTCACTCTGCGCGATGACGCACGGGGAGACGGAGGCGACGCTGGTGGTCTGCTGCTGGATGCCGAAGCCCATCAGGACGGTGAAGAACAGGCCCACCGCGAGAATCAGGTTCATGAAGGGGCCGGCGAACATCACGATGACCCGCTTCCACGGCTTGCGCGTGTAGAAGAGGCGGGTCTCGTCACCCTCCTTGACCTCCTCGAACGCGGCCGAGCGGGCGTCCTCGATCATGCCGCGCCAGGGCGAGGTGGAGCGGGCCTCGAGCCGTCCGTCGGGGCCGGGCGGGAACATGCCGATCATCCGGATGTAGCCGCCGAACGGGACGGCCTTGACCCCGTACTCGGTCTCGCCCTTCTTGCGTGACCAGATGGTCGGGCCGAAGCCGACCATGTACTGCGGTACGCGGATGCCGAAGAGCTTGGCCGTGGACAGGTGCCCCAGCTCGTGCCACGCGATCGAGACCAGCAGGCCGAACGCGAAGACGACTATGCCGAGGAAGAACATCAGGGTCGTCATGCACGGGCCTCCGCCGTCTGTGTCGTCAGTTCCCTTGCCCGGGCGCGTGCCCAGGTCTCCGCGTCGAGGACGTCCGTGACGGTGAGCGGCGTTCCCGTATCCGGGGTGCCGTGCTCCTCCACCACCCTCGTCACGGTCTCCATGATGCCGTTGAACGCCAGCGCGCCGGACCGGAAGGCCTCGACGCACTCCTCGTTGGCCGCATTGAACACCGCGGGAGCCGTGCCCGCGAGCTGTCCGACGTGCCGGGCGAGTCCCACCGACGGGAAGGCGTCGCCGTCGAGGGGGAAGAACTCCCAGGTGGAGGCCGTACTCCAGTCGAAGGCGGGAGCGGCGTCCGGGACGCGCTCCGGCCAGCCGAGACCGATGGCGATCGGCCCCCGCATGTCGGGGGGCGTCGCCTGGGCCAGTGTCGATCCGTCCGTGAACTCAACCATCGAGTGGACATACGACTGCGGGTGCACGACGACCTCAATGCGATCGAAGGGAATGTCGTAGAGGAGGTGCGCCTCGATGACTTCCAGGCCCTTGTTGACGAGGGTCGCGGAGTTGATCGTGATGACCGGGCCCATCGCCCAGGTGGGGTGCGCGAGGGCGTCCTCGACGGTGACGTTCGCCAGTTCCTCCTTCGTACGGCCGCGGAAGGGGCCGCCAGAGGCGGTGACGACGAGTTTGCGGACGTCCGCGCGGGTGCCGGCCGCCAGCGCCTGGAAGAGGGCGGCGTGCTCGGAGTCGACCGGGATGATCTGCCCCGGCTTGGCGAGTGCCTTGACCAGCGGGCCGCCGACGATGAGCGATTCCTTGTTGGCGAGCGCGAGGGTGCGTCCCGCCTCCAGGGCGGCGAGGGTCGGGGCGAGACCGATGGAGCCGGTGATGCCGTTGAGGACGGTGTGGCAGTCGGAGGCGGCCAGCTCGGTGGCCGCGCCGGGTCCGGCCACTATCCCGGGGAGCGGCTCCGTGCCGTACCGCCCGGCGAGCGCCTCGCGCAGTGCCGGTACGGCGTCCTCGCGGGCCACCGCCACGGTCGGCACCCGCAGCCGGTGCGCCTGTTCGGCGAGCAGGGCGACCCGTCCGCCGTTGGCGGAGAGTCCGGTGACCCGGAAGCGGTCCGGGTTGCGCAGGACGAGATCGATGGCCTGGGTGCCGATCGAGCCGGTGGAACCGAGGATCACCACGTCCTTCGGGCCGCCGCCCGCCACGGGATCGTAGACGAGGTGCGGGTCGGCGAGGGGGGCTGGGCTGTCGCTCATCCCCCCATTGTGGCCGCAACGGGCGCCCGGGCGGACAGCACGTCCCTCGGGCGGGTGTCTTGTCTCGTCTCGGCACCGGATGGAATCGAATGCAGCGGAATCCGCCCTTGTGAGGGCGGGGTGAAGGACGGGTGAGGGCTGTGCCCTCCCGGGCTGCCGGGTCGGTGGCCTCGCGGGCGGCCGGGGCGGTGGCCTCGCGGGCGGCCGGGGCGGTGGCCTCGCGGGCGGCCGGACTGTCACCCGGCCGGACGGCGGGGCGGACCGCGGCCGCGCGGGTACGGCGGTGAGGGGCCGCCGGGGCAGACGGCCGCCCGGCCTGACGACCGCCGCGCGCGTCCCGCGGCCAGGGGCCACGGAGTCCGCCGGTCCGCGCGGGTCCGGGCCCCGCGCCGGTGCGGCGCGGGGCCCGGACGGCGGGTGCCGCCGGGCGGGGTCAGCGGATGGGCCGGCGTACGTTCTCCCGTTCGCTGGGCCCCGGGGTCGCGTCGGCGATCCACGGCCCCTCGCCCGAGGGGTCGACGACTCCCTGCTCCAGCCACTCGTAGGTGCCCGCCAGGACGCCCTTGACCACCGTGCGGTCGAGGTCGTCGGTGTTGGTCCACAGCCGGCCGAAGAGCTCCTCGACACGGATGCGGGACTGGCGGCAGAACACGTCGGCCAGCTGGTACGCCTCGCGGCCGTGATCGCCCTGCGCGCGCAGGAGTTCGGCCCGTACGCAGGCCGCGCTCATCGCGAACAGCTCCGCGCCGATGTCCACGACCCGGCCGAGGAAGCCCTGCTTGGTCTCCATCCGGCCCTGCCAGCGGGACATGGCGTAGAAGGTGGAGCGGGCCAGCTTGCGGGCGGTGCGTTCGACGTACCGAAGATGCCCCGACAGGTCCACGCCGTGCCTGAACTCGCCGTAGGAACGCGGGAGCTGACCCGGTCCGGTGACGAGTTTCGGCAGCCACCTGGCGTAGAAGACACCCGCGTTGGCGCCCGCCCTCGCCTTGTCCGACAGGGACTTGTCGGGATCGATGAGGTCACCGGCCACCGACAGGTGGGCGTCGACCGCCTCGCGGGCGATCAGCAGGTGCATGATCTCGGTGGAGCCCTCGAAGATGCGGTTGATCCGCAGGTCGCGCAGGATCTGCTCGGCGGGGACCGCGCGTTCGCCGCGGGCGGCGAGGGAGGCGGCCGTCTCGAAGCCGCGGCCGCCGCGGATCTGGACCAGTTCGTCGGCCATCAGACAGGCCATCTCGGAGCCGTAGAGCTTGGCGAGGGCGGCCTCGATGCGGATGTCGTTGCGGTCCTCGTCGGCCATCTGGCTCGACAGGTCGACCACGGCCTCCAGGGCGAACGTCGTGGCCGCGATGAAGCTGATCTTCGCGCCGACCGCCTCGTGGAAGGCCACCGGCTTGCCCCACTGCTCCCGTGCCGCCGACCACTCGCGCGCGATCTTCAGGCACCACTTGCCGGCGCCCACGCACATCGCGGGCAGCGACAGCCGGCCGGTGTTCAGGGTGGTGAGCGCGATCTTCAGGCCGGCGCCCTCGGGGCCGATCCGGTTCGCGGCGGGGACGCGGACCCGGTGGAAGCGGGTGACGCCGTTCTCCAGGCCGCGCAGGCCCATGAAGGCGTTGCGGTGCTCGACCGTGACGCCCTCGGAGCCGGCCTCCACGACGAACGCGGTGATGCCGCCCTTGTGACCCTCGGACTTCGGGACCCGCGCCATCACGACGAGGAGGTCGGCGACCACGCCGTTGGTCGTCCACAGCTTCACCCCGTCGAGGACGTAGTCGTCCCCGTCCGGGACCGCGCTGGTGGCCAGGCGTGCCGGGTCCGAGCCGACGTCCGGCTCGGTGAGCAGGAACGCCGAGATGTCGGTCCGGGCGCAGCGCGGCAGGAAGCGTTCCTTCTGCTCCTGGGTGCCGAACATCTTCAGCGGCTGCGGTACGCCGATCGACTGATGGGCGGACAGCAGCGCGCCGATCGCCGGGCTGGCCGAGCCGACCAGCGCGAGGGCCTTGTTGTAGTAGACCTGCGTGAGGCCGAGGCCGCCGTACTTGGTGTCGATCTTCATGCCGAGAGCGCCGAGCTCCTTGAGCCCGTCGATCACCTCGTCGGGGATCTGCGCGTCACGTTCGATCCGGGCCGCGTCGATCTTCGTCTCGCAGAACTCGCGCAGCACGGCGAGGAACTCCTCGCCGCGCCGGGCGTCCTGGTCGGCCGGCAGCGGGTGGGGGTGGATGAGGTCCAGGCGGAAGCGCCCGAGGAACAGTTCCTTGGCGAAGCTGGGCTTTCGCCAGTCCTGTTCCCGGGCGGCCTCCGCCACCTGACGGGCCTCACGTTCGGTGACGGCTGGCCTGGAGGAGTGGGTGGGTGGAGCGGACATGAGGCTCACCTCGCCGCGAATCGGGATCTTGGGGCCGTATGGTTACCGACGGGTGCTACCCGATCGTATGTACCTGATCCCGGGCGCCCCCACCACCCCTCGCGCGGCCGCTGCGCCGATGTCGGCCACCCGCGGCCCGGTGCCGGCGGGTCCCGAACCCCTGCGGGACCCGGCACCTGACCCGT
This sequence comes from Streptomyces sp. NPDC043878, assembly GCF_056435735.1. Classification (NCBI taxonomy): domain Bacteria; kingdom Bacillati; phylum Actinomycetota; class Actinomycetes; order Kitasatosporales; family Streptomycetaceae; genus Streptomyces; species Streptomyces sp. NPDC043878. Next base: position 4,325 of record NZ_JBWKDW010000040.1, on the reverse strand, counting down.
CGGAGGGGTTGCGTCCCGGCCCGCCGGGCGGCTTGAGCCGGACGAGTGCCCGACCGGCGACGCGGGCGACCGGCCGCGGGCCGGAGGCGGCGGACGGACGGAAGGGCCCGGCTGCGCGGGCGACCGGCCGCGGGCCGAAGCGGTCGGACGGGCGGGACTACGCTGCGCCGCGAGCAACCGGCCACCGGCCGGGACGGACGGCCGGGAGGGCCGCGGACGGCCGGGACGGACGAGCGACCGCCAGGGCCCGGCGCCGTGAACAACCGGCCACCGGCCGGGACGGACGGCCGGGCCCGGCGACGCAAGCGAACGACCACGCGCCGGGAGGGTCGCGGCGCGGGCGACCGGCTACCGGCCGGGGCGGACGGCCGGGCCCGGCGACGCAGGCGAACGACCACGCGCCGGGAGGGTCGGCGGCGCGGGCGACCGGCCACCGGCCGGGGCGGACAGACAGCCGGCAGGCCCGGCGGCGCGTGCGACCGGCTCCGGGCCGGAGCGGACGGACCGATGGAAGGGCCCGGCGACGGGGCGACCGGCCGCGGGCCGGAGCGGACGGCCGGATGGACCCGGTCCCCGGTGTTGCGCCGGGAGTGCCTCCGGGGGGACGGTTCGGTTGACGCCCTCCCGCGTGCGCGCCCCTCCGCGCCCGCGGCCCGGGTGCCGGCACCCGCCCGCGCCGGCGCTCCCCGCGCCCGCCCCCTCCCGCGGCGGCGCTCCGCGGGGCGCACAGGCCCGGGCCGCGCCTGACCGTGCGGCACCCGACCGCGGCACCCGCCCGGGTGGCCGCCCCCGCCGGGTGAGCCGTCGTACGGGCGGCCGCCCCGCCGGGTGAGTCGCCCTACGGGAAAAGGTTGTCGAAGCGCTTCGACAGCCTATGGACACCCACTCGCGGTGCGGCTACTGTCGAACCACCCCCACCCACCGTGTTCGCACTGCGCACTGTCGAAGCGCTTCACAAAGCTTGGAGAGCTGGATGGTCACCCTCGCCGAGGTCGCCCAGCACGCCGGAGTCTCGGCGAGCACGGTGAGCTATGTCCTCAGCGGCAAGCGGTCCATCTCCGCGACCACCCGGCAGCGGGTCGAGCAGAGCATCCGCCACCTCGGCTACCACCCGAACGCGGGCGCCCGCGCGCTGGCCAGCAGCAAGTCGAACATCATCGCGCTGATGATCCCGCTGCGCACCGACATGTACGTGCCGGTGATGATGGAGATCGCCATCGCGGTGGCCACCACCGCCCGCACCCACGGGTACGACGTGCTGCTGCTCACCGGCGAGGAGGGCCCCGACGCCGTGCGCCGCGTCACCGGGAGCGGGCTCGCCGACGCGATGATCCTGATGGACGTCGAACTGGACGACGAGCGGCTGCCGCTGCTGCGCGGCACCGACCAGCCGTCCGTGCTGATCGGGCTGCCCGCCGACACCAGTGGCCTGACCTGCGTCGACCTCGACTTCCGGGCGACGGGCGCGCTGTGCGTCGAGCATCTGGCGAAGCTCGGCCACCGTGACCTCGCTGTCATCGGCGAGGCCCCCGCGGTCTACGAGCGGCACACCGGCTTCGCCGAGCGCACCCTGGACGGACTCCGTTCCGGCGCGCGGGAGTCGGGGGTGCGGCTGCTGCACCGGCCGTGCGAGGGCGGGTACGGCGCGATGGCCGTCACCCTGAACCGGATTCTCGACGAACGCCCCGGCACGACCGGGTTCGTCCTGCAGAACGAGTCGGCGGTCGAACCGCTGCTCGCCCTGCTGCGCCAGCAGGGCCGCGCCGTCCCCGAGGACGTGTCGGTGGTCGCGATCTGCCCCGACCAGGTCGCCCAGCAGGCGTCGGTGCGGCTGACCTCCGTCGCCATCCCGGCCCAGGAGATGGGCCGCCGCGCGGTCGAGCACCTGGTCGCGAAGCTGGACGGACACGGCAGCGACGACGTCGTGCTGATCGCCCCCGAGCTGACGGTACGGACCAGCACGGGGCCCGCCCCGGCCGCCGTCTCCTGACCCGACGGCCGTCCCCTCGGGCCGAACCGACCGCCGTACGCCGTCCCCCGCTTCCCTGTCCCCTTCCCCTTCCCCTTCGCTTCCGCCTCCAGCGGGCCACCTCCCGCCCCGCTCACGGCACCGCCATGTCCGGCTCCACCCGCACGCCGACCCCCGCACTCCTTCAAAGGAGCACCCACGTGAACCAGCCCGCCGCACCCCAGCCCGGTCACAGCGCGGTCAGCCTCGCGCAGTCGTCACCCACCGTCGGCATCCTGCGTGAGCGGGACGGCGCGCTGGAGTGGAGCGGCCGCCAGGAGACCGTGCGCGTCGAGCCGTGGGGCCCGGACGCCGTCCGGGTCCGGGCCCGGCTCGGCGGCCCGGTGCTCGACGGGCTGCCCGGCGCACTGCTGGAGAAGGCGCCGGCCACCGAGAGCAGGGTCAAAGTCGGCGACGGGGAAGGGCGGTTGACGGTCGGCGCGCTGACCGTCGAGATCGACGCCGAGGGACTGGTCCGGTTCCTGCGCACCGACGACCTCTCCGAACTCCTCGCCGAGCAGCGGGCCCACTTCTGGTGGCCCGGGCCGCGTCTGTACACGCCGGTCGGCGGCGGCCGGCACCGGCTGGAGCAGCGCTTCGCCGCCTACCCGGACGAGAAGCTGTACGGCCTCGGCCAGCACCAGCACGGCCGGCTGGACCAGAAGGGCCTGGTCATCGACCTCGTCCAGCGCAACGCCGAGGTCGGTATCCCGGTCCTCACCTCCAGCCGCGGCTACACCCTGCTGTGGAACAACCCGGCGATCGGCCGCGTCGAACTGGCCGGGAACGGCACCCGCTGGGTGGCGGACTCCGCTCCCCAGATCGACTACTGGATCACCGCGGGCGACCCGGCCCAGGGCCAGCGCCGTTACAGCGCGGCGACGGGCCGCACCCCGATGCTGCCGCGCTGGGCGGCCGGCTTCTGGCAGTGCAAGCTGCGCTACCGCACGCAGGAGGAACTCCTTTCCGTGGCAAGGGAGTACAAGCGCCGGGGGCTGCCGCTGGACGCCGTCGTCTGCGACTTCTTCCACTGGACGCACCTGGGCGAGTGGAAGTTCGACCCGGCCGAGTGGCCGGACCCGGCGGCGATGGTGCGCGAGCTGGAGGAACTCGGCGTCAAGCTGGTGGTGAGCGTGTGGCCGTCGGTGTCCCCGCTGAGCGAGAACCACGAACTCATGGAGCAGCGCGGCTATTTCATCGGCACCCAGTACGGTCCGACGGCGCACGCCGACTGGCCGGACAAGGGGGTCGCCTCGACGGTCCAGGTCGCGTTCTACGACGCCACGAACCCGCAGGCGCGGGACTTCCTGTGGTCGCGGGTGCGGGAGAACTACCTGGAGCCGTACGGCATCACCGCGTTCTGGCTGGACGCCTGCGAGCCGGAGCTGAAACCGGGCTTCTCGGAGAACCTGCGCTACTGGGCGGGCCCCGGCCTGGAGGTCGGCAACATGTACCCGGCGGAGAACGCCCGCACCTTCCACGAGGGGCTGTCCGCCGCCGGCGAGGACGAGGTGATCACCCTCAACCGTTCGGCGTGGGCGGGCAGTCAGCGCTACGGCGCCGCCCTGTGGTCGGGTGACATCGGCACCGACTTCCCGACCCTGCGCCGCCAGATCGCGGCCGGCCTCAACACCTCCCTGTCCGGCATCCCCTGGTGGAACACGGACATCGGGGGCTTCCACGGCGGCGACCCGGACGACCCCGGCTACCGCGAGGTGATGGTCCGCTGGTTCCAGTTCGGCGCCCTGTCCCCGCTGATGCGTCTGCACGGCTTCCGCGACCCGGGCATGGCGCTGGGCCCGGACATGACCGGCGGTCCCAACGAGGTCTGGTCCTACGGCGAGGAGGCCGGCCTGGTCCTGGAGAAGTACCTGCGGCTGCGGGAGCGCCTGAAGCCGTACGTCCTGGACGTGATGCGCGAGGCGCACGAGGAGGGGCTGCCGGTGATGCGGCCGCTGTTCCTGGAGTTCCCCGGGGACCAGGCGGCCTGGTCCGTCGACGACGCGTACCTGTTCGGGCGTGACCTGCTGGTGGCCCCCGTCCTCACCGCGGGCGCGACGGTCCGTGAGGCGTATCTCCCGGCGGGCGCGCGCTGGACGGACGCGTGGACGGGCGAGTCGTACGAGGGCGGCGGGAGCGTCACGGTCGACGCGCCGCTGGACCGCATCCCGCTGTTCCTGCGGGACGGTGCGCGGCTGCCGGTGGCGGAGTAGCCGCACGGACGTGGGGGGGGGGGGGGGGGGGGGGGGGGGGGGGGGGGGGGGGGGGGGGGGGGGGGGGGGGGGGGGGGGGGGGGGGGGGGGGGGGGGGGGGGGGG
>NZ_JBWKDW010000039.1:35517-54838 GCF_056435735.1 Streptomyces sp. NPDC043878 | reverse complement strand
GTGGCGGACATGGAGGAACTCGCGGGTCGCTTCGCGACGGCCTCGACGCTGCCGATCGTGCTGGACTCCACCGAGGTCGAGGTGTTGCGGGCGGGCCTGGAGAAACTGGGCGGACGGGCGGTCATCAACTCGGTCAACTACGAGGACGGTGACGGGCCCGGGTCACGGTTCGCGAAGGTCACCGCGCTGGCGCGGGAGCACGGGGCGGCGCTGATCGCGCTGACCATCGACGAGGAGGGCCAGGCCCGCACCGTCGAGACGAAGGTCGCCATCGCCGAACGCCTGATCACCGACCTGACGACGAACTGGGGCGTGCACGAGGCGGACATCCTCATCGACTGTCTGACCTTCACCATCTGCACCGGCCAGGAGGAGTCCCGCAAGGACGGCGTCGCCACCATCGAGGCGATCCGTGAACTCAAGCGCCGTCACCCGCGGGTGCAGACCACGCTGGGCCTGTCGAACATCTCCTTCGGGCTGAACCCGGCCGCCCGGGTGCTGCTCAACTCCGTGTTCCTGGAGGAGTGCGTGAAGGCGGGGCTGGACTCGGCGATCGTGCACGCCTCGAAGATCCTGCCGATCGCCCGGTTCTCCCAGGAGCAGGTCACCACCGCGCTGGATCTCATCCATGACCGGCGCTCGGAGGGCTATGACCCGCTGCAGAGGCTGATGGAGCTGTTCGAGGGCGCCACCACGACGTCGCTGAAGGCGGGCAAGGCCGAGGAGCTGGCCGCGCTGCCGCTGGAGGAGCGGCTGAAGCGGCGGATCATCGACGGGGAGAAGAACGGCCTGGAGGCCGACCTCGACCAGGCACTCCAGGCCCGGCCGGCGCTCGACATCGTCAACGAGACGCTGCTGGAGGGCATGAAGGTGGTCGGTGAGCTGTTCGGGTCGGGGCAGATGCAGCTGCCGTTCGTGCTGCAGTCGGCCGAGGTGATGAAGACGGCCGTGGCGCATCTGGAGCCGCACATGGAGAAGTCCGACGCGGAGGGCAAGGGCACCATCGTGCTGGCCACCGTGCGCGGCGACGTCCACGACATCGGCAAGAACCTGGTCGACATCATCCTGTCGAACAACGGCTACACGGTGGTCAACCTCGGTATCAAGCAGCCCGTCTCGGCGATCCTGGAAGCGGCCGAGGAACACCGCGCGGACGTGATCGGCATGTCGGGTCTGCTGGTGAAGTCCACGGTGATCATGAAGGAGAACCTGGAGGAACTCAACCAGCGCAAACTCGCCGCCGACTACCCCGTCATCCTCGGCGGAGCCGCACTCACCCGCGCCTACGTCGAACAGGACCTCCACGACATCTACCAGGGCGAGGTCCGCTACGCCCGCGACGCCTTCGAGGGCCTGCGCCTGATGGACGCCCTCATCGGCGTCAAGCGAGGCGTCCCCGGAGCGAAGCTGCCCGAACTCAAGCAGCGCCGGACCAGGGCGACTTCCCGCGTCGTGGCCGAGGAGCGGCCCGAGGAGGGGCACGTCCGTTCCGACGTGGCCACCGACAACCCGATCCCCCAACCCCCCTTCTGGGGCACCCGCGTCGTCAAGGGCATCCAGCTCAAGGAGTACGCCACCTGGCTGGACGAGACCGCTCTCTTCCGCGGTCAGTGGGGCCTGACGAAGGACCTGATCGAAACCGAGGGCCGGCCGAGACTGCGCGGCTGGCTGGACCGGCTGCACACCGAGGGCCTCCTCGAAGCGGCCGTCGTCCACGGCTACTTCCCCTGCGTGTCCAAGAACGACGACCTGATCATCCTGGACGAGCAGGGCAACGAACGCACCCGCTTCACCTTCCCCCGCCAGAGGCACGGCCGCCGGCTGTGCCTGGCCGACTTCTTCCGCCCGGAGGACTCCGGCGAGATCGATGTCGTAGGGCTCCAGGTGGTGACCGTCGGGTCGAGGATCGGGGACGCCACCGCGGAGCTGTTCGAGGCCGACGCCTACCGCGACTACCTCGAACTGCACGGCCTGTCCGTCCAGTTGGCAGAGGCGCTCGCCGAGTACTGGCACGCCCGGGTGCGCGTCGAACTCGGCGTCGCGGGCGGCGACCCCGACTCCCTCGACGGCATGTTCCGCACCGCCTACCAGGGCTGCCGCTACTCCCTCGGCTACCCCGCCTGCCCGAACCTGGAGGACCGCGCCAAGATCGGCGAGCTGCTCGTGCCGGAGCGCATCGGCGTCGTCCTGTCGGAGGAGTTCCAGCTGCACCCCGAGCAGTCGACGGACGCGATCGTGACCCACCATCCCGAAGCGAGCTACTTCAACGCGAGGAGCGAGCGATGACCACCGGCACCCTGCGCGAGATCCTCGCCTCCGGCCGGCTCTCCTTCTCCTTCGAGTTCTTCCCGCCCCGCACGGACCGGGGCGAGCGGACCCTGTGGGAGGCGATCCGGCGGATCGAACCGCTCTCCCCCACCTTCGTCTCGGTCACCTACGGCGCCGGCGGCTCGTCCCGCGACCGCACCGTGGACGTCACCCACCGCATCGCCCGGGAGACGACCCTGCGCCCGCTCGCGCACCTGACGGCGGTCGGCCACTCGGTGGCCGAGCTGCGGCACATCATCGGCCGCTACGCCGACGCCGGGGTACGGGACGTCCTCGCCCTGCGGGGCGACCCACCGGGCGACCCCAACGCCCCCTGGGTCCCGCATCCGGACGGCTTCCGGCACGCCCACGAACTCGTCACGCTGGTCAGGGAGTCGGGGGACTTCGGTGTCGGAGTGGCCGCGTTCCCCGAGATGCATCCGCGGTCGCCCGACTGGGACAGCGACGTACGGCACTTCGTCGCCAAGTGCCGGGCGGGCGCCGACTACGCCATCACGCAGATGTTCTTCCGGGTGGAGGACTACCTGCGGCTGCGCGACCGGGTCGCGGCGGCCGGCTGCGACACCCCGGTCATCCCGGAGATCATGCCCGCCACCGACGTCCGGCAGATAGCCCGCTTCGCCGAACTGAGCGGCGCCGCCTTTCCCGAACACCTCGCGCACCGGCTGGAGGCCGCCCGCGACCGGCCCGCCGAAGGGCACCGCATCGGCGTCGAGCACGCCACCGCGATGGCCGAACGCCTGCTCGCCGAGGGCGCCCCCGGCCTGCACTACATCACCCTCAACCGCTCCACGGCCGCCCTCGACATCCACCGTGCCGTGCAGAACCTCGTCAGGAGTGTCCATGCCCCCGCAGCACAGCTCGGCTGAGTTCACCGACTTCAGGGTCGCCGACCTGACCCTGGCCGAGTTCGGCCGCAAGGAGATCACCCTCGCCGAGCACGAGATGCCCGGCCTGATGTCGATCCGGCGTGAGTACGCCGGGGCGCGGCCGCTGGCGGGTGCCCGGGTCACCGGTTCGCTGCACATGACGGTGCAGACGGCGGTGCTCATCGAGACCCTGGTGGCCCTGGGCGCCGAGGTCCGCTGGGCCTCCTGCAACATCTACTCCACCCAGGACCACGCGGCCGCCGCCGTCGCCGCCGCCGGCATCCCCGTCTTCGCCTGGAAGGGCGAGACCCTGGAGGAGTACTGGTGGTGCACCGAGCAGGCGCTGACCTGGCCGGGCGCCGTCGGCCCGAACATGATCCTGGACGACGGCGGCGATGCCACCCTCCTGGTCCACAAGGGCGTGGACTATCGGAAGACCGGCGCCCTGCCGCCCGCCGACAACGAGGAACTCGCGGCGGTCCGCGCCCTGCTGGAGGCGAGCCCGCTCGACTGGACGGCCCTCGCGTCGGAGATCCGGGGTGTGACGGAGGAGACGACGACGGGTGTGCACCGTCTGTACGAGATGCACCGGGACGGGTCGCTGTTGTTCCCGGCGATCAATGTGAACGACGCGGTGACTAAGTCGAAGTTCGACAACAAGTACGGGTGCCGGCACTCGCTGATCGACGGCATCAACCGGGCGACGGACGTGCTGATCGGTGGTAAGACGGCGGTCGTGTTCGGGTACGGCGATGTGGGCAAGGGCTGCGCGGAGTCGCTGCGTGGTCAGGGTGCCCGGGTGATCGTGACGGAGATCGACCCGATCTGCGCGTTGCAGGCGGCGATGGACGGTTACCAGGTGACCACGCTGGACGAGGTGGTCGAGACGGCGGACATCTTCGTCACGACGACGGGTAACAAGGACATCATCATGGCCTCGGACATGGCCCGGATGAAGCATCAGGCGATCGTGGGGAACATCGGTCACTTCGACAACGAGATCGACATGGCCGGTCTGGCGAAGATCCCCGGGATCGTCAAGGACGAGGTGAAGCCGCAGGTCCACACCTGGAGGTTCCCCGACGGCAAGGTGCTGATCGTGCTGTCGGAGGGCCGGCTGCTGAATCTGGGCAACGCGACGGGTCATCCGTCGTTCGTGATGTCCAACTCGTTCGCGGACCAGACGCTGGCGCAGATCGAGCTGTTCACGAAGCCGGACGAGTACCCGACGGACGTGTACGTGCTGCCCAAGCACCTGGACGAGAAGGTGGCCCGGCTGCACCTGGACGCGCTCGGGGTGAAGCTGACCCGGCTGCGTCCGGAGCAGGCGTCGTACATCGGTGTCGAGGTCGACGGCCCGTACAAGCCGGACCACTACCGCTACTGAGCGGGACCGCGCCCGCGCGGCAGCCGGCGGCGGGCCCTGGTCCAGCCTTCCTCCATCGCGCCCCGACCCACGGCCACCACGCTGGGCCGCACGGTCCGCATCGAGGAGGAAGCACGTGTCCGAGAAGCAGCAGCACACCCCGGTGCTGGTGGCAGGCGCGGGACTGGCCGGCTTGTCCACCGCCCTGTTCCTGTCCTGGCACCGGGTGCCCTGTGTGGTCGTGGAACGCCATCGCGGCATGTCACCGCACCCCCGCGCCCGGGGCATCAACCCGCGGGCGATGGAGCTGATGCGCTCGGTCGGCCTGGAGCCGGAGGTGCGGGCCACCGAGTCCGCGCGCGCGCTCGCCGGCAACGCGGGGGTGCTCGCCGCCCAGTCGCTGGCCGGGCACCAGATGGGGGCGCTGCACGAGCAGTACTTCATGGACGTACGGACCGATCTGAGCGCCCTGTCGCCGACCGGCTGGTGCCTGTGCCACCAGGACGAGTTCGAACCGGTGATCAGACGGCGGGCGGAGGAACTCGGGGCACGGTTCTCGTACTTCACGGAGCTGGAGTCGTTCGAGCAGACCGCGGACGGTGTCACCGCGCTGCTGCGGGACCGTGACACCGGCGAGCGGCGCACCCTGACGGCCGACTACCTGGTGGGCGCCGACGGACCGGACAGCCCGGTGCGGCAGGCACTCGGCATCGGCGTCGAGGGGCCCGGCACCACCGGGCACTTCCTGAACATCCACTTCGAGGCGGACCTGGCCGAGCAGGTCGGCGACCGCCGGTTCATCATGTGCTACACGTTCAACGACGCGGTGCGCGGTGCGCTGATGCCGCTGGACAACTCCCGGCGCTGGCTGCTGCACGTGGTGTTCGACCCGGCCGCCGAGGACGCCGCCTCGTTCACCGACGAGCGGTGCCGGGACCTGGTGCGGGCCGCGGCCGGGGTGCCGGACCTGGAGGTGAAGGTCCTCGGCGCGATCCCGTGGGAGGCCGCCGGACGCACCGCCACGGCCTTCGCCTCGGGCCGGGCGTTCCTGGTCGGCGACGCCGCCCATGTGATGCCGCCCAGCGGGGCGTTCGGCTCCAACACCGGCGTCCAGGACGCGCACAACCTGGCCTGGAAGCTGGCCGCGGTGCTGCGCGGCGAGGCCGGCCCCGGCCTGCTCGACAGCTACGACCCGGAGCGCCGGCCGGTGTGCGCGGCCACCGTCGAACAGGCGGTGCTGCGCTCCAGGGACCGCCCCCGGCTCGCGGAGAAGGAACCCGCGCCGGCCGACCCGGCGATCCACGCCGACACCGAGATCTGGTTCGGCTGGCAGTACCGTTCGGCGGCCGTACTGCACGATCCGGCCGGTCCGGCGCCGGACGGCGTGTGGAACGGCGACCCGCGCGGACTGCCCGGCACCCGCGCCCCGCACGTCCCGCTCGTCCGGGACGGGCAGGAGGTGTCGTCCCTCGACCTGTTCACCCGCACCCCGGTGCTGGTGGCCGGCCCCGCGGCGGGACCGTGGGCCGGGGCCGCACCGGCCGCCGCACGGCGGGCGGGCGTGGCCCTGGAGGTGCTGCGTCTCGGTGACACGCTGCACGACCCGGCGGACGCCTTCGGCCCGGCGTACGGCGTGGGCCCCGAGGGCGCCGTGCTGGTACGGCCGGACGGCGTGGTCGCCTGGCGGTCCCCCGGCCCCCGGCCCGCCCCCGAAGCCGTACTGGGCGACGTCCTGAAGGCGTTGCTCGCCCGATGACCCCGGCGGCGCGGCGGCGCGGCCCGACCGAGCTCTGACGTTTCGACCGTCCCCACGACGAGGGACCGAGGGAGAGACCATGTCTGGAATCACCGGCTGGGTGGACTGGTCCCGGGATCTGACCCGGGAACGCGGGACCGTCCTGGCCATGGCCGCGACGATGGCCCTGCGCGGGCCCGACGGCGAGGGCGTCTGGACGAGCCCGCGCGCCGCCCTGGGCCACCGCCACCTCGCGGTCTTCGACCTGGAGGGCGGCGGCCGGCAGCCGGTCGCCCTGGAGCACGACGGCCGGACCGTGGCCGTGGCCGCGCACAGCGGCTCCATCCTCAACCACGAGGAACTGCGGGCCACCCTCTCGCGCCGCGGCCACCGCTTCCGCCACGGCGGCGACACCGAGACGCTGCTGCACGCCTACCTGGAGTGGGGTGCCAAGGCCGTGCAGCGGCTGGAGGGCACCTTCGCGGGCGTGGTGTGGGACGCCCGCCGAGAGGAACTGTTCCTGGTGCGCGACCGGCTCGGCGTGGAGCCGCTGCTCTACTACCCGACGGCGACCGGCCTGGTGTTCGGCTCGGAGGCGAAGGCGATCCTGGCGCACCCGCAGGTGCAGCCGGAGGTCGACGCGGAGGGGCTCCAGGAGATCTTCACGTACTCCGGGACCCCGGACGTGGCGCCGTTCCGCGGGATGCACCGGCTGCGGGCCGGGCACCACCTGGTGGTGTCGGCGGGCGGGAGCACGCGCACCCGGTACTGGGGCGTGGACGCGGCCGAGCACACCGACGACCTGGACACCACCGTGGACACCATCCGCGGCCTGCTGGAGGAGAGCATCGAACGCAACCTGCGCACCGACGCGCCGGTGGGTTCGCTGCTGTCCGGCGGCCTCGACTCCAGCGGGGTGGTGGGCCTCGCGGACCGGGAGCTGCGCAAGACCGGCCGGCGCATCCGCACCTTCACCGTGGACTTCGCCCGGCACTCGGAGAACTTCCGGGCCACCGACACCCGCCAGTCGCCGGACGCCCCGTACGCGGCCGACGTGGTGCGCCACCTGGACACCGACCACACCGGCGTGGTCCTGGACCCGGCGGAACTCAGCGACGAGGTGGCGCGCTGGCAGGTGCTGCGCGCCAAGGACCACCCGACGCCGCTGGGGGACATGAACACCTCGCTCTACCTGCTGGCGCGCGCGGTCGGCGAGCAGGACACGAAGGTCGTGCTGACGGGTGAGGCGGCCGACTCGCTGTTCCACGGCGTCGCCTGGAACCGGGACCCGGTCGAGTCGCGCATGGACACCTTCCCGTGGGTGGCCCGCGGGGTGGTCCGCGACGACTCCAAGGGCCTGGGCTGCGGACTGTTCGACGAGTCCCTGCTGAAGGACCTGGCGCCGCTGGACTACGCGGCGCGGCGCTACCGCGAGTCGGTGTCCGAGGCACCGCACCTGCCCGGCATGTCCGAGCAGGAGCGGCACATGCGCGAGCTGTGCTGGGTGCATCTGACCAACTTCATGGAGAACCAGAACGGGCACACCGAGCGGCTGTTCAAGGCGGTGGGCCTGGAGGTGCGGATGCCGTACTGCGACCACCGGTTGGTGCAGTACGCCTACAACCTCCCCTGGGACCTGCAGAACTTCGACGGCCGGGAGAAGAGCCTGCTGCGCGCCGCGGTCCGGCACGTCCTGCCGCAGAGCGTGGTCGACCGGCGCAAGACGCCGTACCCCGTGACGCTCGACCCCGGCTACGAGGAGGCCCTGCGCCGGGAGATGCACGCGCTGCTGGACGACTCGCAGGCCCCGGTGCTGCCGCTCCTCGACGTGCCGGCGGCGCGGGCCGCGCTGAAGGACCCGGAGGGCCTCAACCGCTGGGCGCGGCGGGCCAACGTCGAGCTGCCGATCCAGCTGAACACCTGGCTGCGCAGGTACGGCATCCGGCTGGTCCTCTGACCGCACGGCGGGTGCGCGAAAGCCCCGGGGCGCGTGGTGGGCGTCCCGGGGCTTTCGCGTGCGTGGACGGTGGCCGCGGTCAGTGGTGGTGGGCGCCGTCCAGGGTCCGCGGGGCTTTCGCACGCGTGGACGGTGGCCACGGTCAGTGGTGGTGGGCGCCGCCGTCCAGGGTCCGCGGTGCCGCGGCCTCGGTGCCGGGCTCGACGACGGTGAACTGGCCCATCATTCCCTCGTCCTCGTGGCGCAGCACATGGCAGTGGTACATGTACGGCACGCGGGCGTCGGTGAGGGTGTCGAAGCGGACGGCGAGCCGGGTCGTGCCGAACTCGTGCAGGTACACGGTGTCCTTGGGACCGCGCACGTACGGCGGGGGCCGCTCCCCGTTGACGTCCAGGACCCGGAAGGTCGCGCCGTGGACGTGGAAGACGTGGATCCACTCGTCGCCGCGTTCGATCTCCCAGATCTCGGTGGCGCCGGCCGGGATCACCTCGTCGACGCGGTTCATGTCCATGGTCCTGCCGTTGATCTGGAGGCCGGTGAACTCGAAGTGCCGCCGGCGGGCGCCGTCGGGCGCCTCGACCGGGGCGGGGGCGCCGTCGACGCGGGTGGGCAGCGCGGGTGAGGGGCGCAGCCGCCGGTCGGCGCGCAGGGCGATGATGTCGAAGGTGTCGTCGCCGCCCATGAAGCGCTCGGTGGGGAAACCGAGGTCGAGTGAGGGTTCGAAGCTGCGCAGGACGACCTCGTCGCCGGGCTCGAACTCCACGACGATCTCGGCGCGTTCACCGGGGGCGAGCAGCAGCCGGTCCATGGCCTGCGGCCGGGGCAGCAGCCCGTTGTCGGTGGCCACCAGGTGGAAGGGACGGCCGTCGGTGAGACCCAGCCGGTACACGCGCGCGTTGGAGCCGTTGAGGAGCCGGAACCGCACACGCCGGCTGGTGACCCGGAAGTGCGGGTCGTAGGTGCCGTTGACGAGGATGGTGTCGCCGAGCACCCCCACGTTGTCGGCGCCGGCGACGGACTCGGCGAGCCGGGTCTCGGTGAGGTCGAGGGTGTTGTCGGAGTGGAAGTTCTTGTCCTGGATCACCAGCGGCACGTCGTCGACGCCGTACTCCCGTGGCAGGGCGGCGCGTTCGGAGTGCTCGTCGTCGAGGATGATCAGGCCGGCCACCCCGCGGTAGACGTGCGAGCCGGTCGAGCCGTGCGGGTGCGGGTGGTACCAGAGGGTGGCGGCGGGCTGGCGCACCGTCCAGTGCGGGCTCCAGTCGGCACCCGGGTCGATCATCTGGTGCGGCCCGCCGTCCATCGCGGCCGGCAGCAGCATGCCGTGCCAGTGCAGGGTGGTCGCTTCGGGCAGCCGGTTGCGCACGGTGACCGCGAGGTGGTCGCCGCGCCGGGCGCGCAGGGTGGGCGCGAGGTAGCTGCCGTTGGCCCCCCAGGTGGGGGTACGGCGGCCGGGCAGCAGGGCGGTGGTGCCGGCGGCGAGGGTGAGCGGGTAGTGGCGGCGGCCGTCGGCGGAGGGCCCGGGGGCGAGCAGTCCGGGTATCCGGACGGCGTTGCGGAAGGACAGCTGTCCGACGTTGCTGCGTCGCCGGTCCTGGTAGACGTGCAGGAAGGTGGCGCCCCAGCCGGCGCCCGCGGCCACGACGACGGCCCCCGTCCCGAGGAGGAGCCGGCGGCGCGGGAGGCGGGGGGCTGGCGTCATGAGCGGGTCCTCGGGTGGGGTCCGACGGTGCGGACCCCACCCTCGGTCACGCCGCCGGAGGCTCGCTGGAGACCGGCTCGAGCCGGTGCACGACCTCGGTGACCGCCATGTCGCCGCCCCGCCGGAACGGCTTCAGCCGCTGCCGGTGCAGGGTGTGGCGGTGGCTGACCTCGAAGTCGCGGAAGGCGCGCTCGCCGGCCCAGTCGGTGAGGACGTAGTACACGCCGTCCTCCTCGGTGGACCTGACCAGCAGCTGCCCCAGGTTGGCGGGTTCGCGGGCGATGCTCTCGCCCACCGACAGCCACACCCGCTCGAAGTCGGCGGCCAGCTCCGGATACACCTCCATGCGGAGGATGACCCGCGTCGGCTCCCGGCCGCCGGCGGTGGCTTTCCCTGCGGTGTCGCTCACGGTGTCCCCTTCTCCGCGGGCGGCCGGTCCAGCCGGAGCACCCGCTTGGTCATGGCCCGCAGTACGGTCCTGGTGAAGATCGGCGCGTCGGTGCAGCGCCAGGCGACCACCCCGTCGGGCCGCACCAGCACGGCGCCCTGCGCGGTGACGCCGTACAGCTCGGGCCAGCGGTCGTCGAGGTCCTCCAGGTCGCTGCCGACGCCGTACAGCTGGACGGGCGTGCCCAGTTCGGCGCCGATCGAGCGGACGGCCTCCTGCCAGGGGCGGTTGTCCGGACCGGTCAGCAGCACCAGGGAGCGGCCGAACAGGTCGTGCACGGAGATCTCGGCGCCGCCGTACCGCACCCGCAGATGGGGGGCGCGGCTGCCGGGCCGGCCGTCGTTCTCCGCCGCCCACAGGCCGTAGCCGGGCAGGGTGCCCTCGTCCCAGGGCATCACGGCCGACGAGCGGTAGCGGGCGGCCAGCCAGACCAGCGGGTCCTGGACCAGCTCGGGGTCGGCGGGGTCCGGGTAGGCGGCCAGCAGCCGGGCCCGGTCGCGGGCCCGCAGTACGGCCTGTTCGACGGTGGCCGCGCAGACCGGGCGGCGCTCCTCGTCGTAGCTGTCGAGGAGGTCCGGGTGGGCCCAGCCGTCGAGCACGGCGACGAGTTTCCAGGCCAGGTTGTGGGCGTCGATGATGCCGGTGCCCGCGTCGAAGCCGCCGCTCGGCGGCATCACGTGCGCCGCGTCCCCGGCCAGGAACACCTGCCCGGACCGGAAGCGCTCGGCGACCCTCGCCTCCCCGGCCCACGGGCTGACGCTCTCGATCCGCGGCCGGAGCCCGGGCACGCCGGTCGCGGCCCGCACCAGGTCGGCGCAGCGCTCCTTCGTGAACGACTCGACGGGCTCCAGCTCGGGGTCGTGCCGTACGTGCAGCAGCCAGTCGGCCCGGTTGTCCAGCGGCATCAGGGAGCCGCGGACGCCCGGGTTGTCGACGTAGGCCATGACGAAGCGGCGGCCCCGCAGTTCGCCGGTGAGGTCCGCGGTGAAGCGGACCGTGACGAAGTGGCCGAGGGTACGGCCCTCGAAGGCGATGCCCAGCCGCTCCCGCACCAGGCCGCCGGTGCCGCCCGCGTCCACCAGGCAGCAGGCCCTGATGCGGTGTTCGTCGCCGGTGGCCCGGTCGCGGACGACCGCGGAGATCCCGTCGTCGCCCCAGCCGTCCCGGTCGAAGGAGACGAGTTCGGCGTCCGGCCGCAGCCGTACACCGAGGCGCTCGGCCCGCTCGCGCAGCGCCCGCTCCAGCTCGGCCTCGTCGCACAGGCACCAGGTCGTCGGCGACAGGGCGCTCAGGTCGGTGTCGACGTCCACCACGTACTTGGCGTCCAGGGCCCCCAGTTCGTGCCCGGCCAGGGACTCCGCGGCGATCACCCCCGAGTTGTGGGCCAGCGCCCGGGCCGACGGCAGGTCACGGATCGCCTCCTCCACGCCCAGGGAGCGCAGCAGTTCCATGGCGCGGGGGTGGACGCCGAGGATGCGCGGCGGGCGGAGACGCTCCCGCGGGCCTTCCAGCAGGTAGCAGTCCACTCCCTGTTCGGCGAGGAAGAGAGCCGCCGCCAGCCCGGCCGGCCCCGAGCCGGCCACCAGGACATCGGTGTTCCGGAGCGCACTCCGGCCTGTACTGGGCACTGCCTCACATCCCTTCGACTGGTGCTACGGCTGGTGCTCCACGAGCACGGAGGCGTCCTTGTCCCCGTCGCCCGCGGCCACCACGGACGCGAACCGCTCGCGTACGGCGGCGAGGACCGGCATCCCGGTGTCGTACCGGGCGGCCGCCTCCAGGGCGAGCCGGATGTCCTTCTCCATCAACTCCGAGCGGAAGAAGGCCGGTTCGTAGGACTGCTTGAGCATCAGGTCAGCGCGAAACCGCATGACCATGGAGCTGAAGCCGCTCCCGGAGACCACGCTGATCAGCTGTTCGCGGTCCAGGCCGGCCGCGGTGCCGTAGGCGATGGCCTCGGACAGCGAGGCGACCTGGGCGCCGAGCAGCAGGTTGAGGATGAGTTTCAGGCTGGCGGCGGTGCCGGGGGCGCCGACGTGGACGACCTCGCTGCCTATCGCCTCCAGCACCGGGCGGGCCTCGTACAGGTCGGCGGGGTCGCCGGCGGTGTACACCCGCAGTTCGCCCTTGCGGGCCTGGAGCGGGTTGCCGACGACGCACGCCTCGACCCGGCGCAGCCCCCTGGCCGCGAGCCGCTCGGCCGCCGTGCGGGCGTAGCCGGGCGAGACGGTGGAGGTGTCGACGACGACGGCGCCGGGCTGGAGGACCGGCACCACCCGGCCGAACAGCACCTCGTCGACCGCCTTCTCGTCGCTGAGGCTCAGCAGGACCAGGTGGTGGCCCGCCGCCGCCCGCTCGGGGGCGTCGGCGAGGCTCGCGCCCGCCGCGACGAGCGGCGCGGCCTTGCTCGCGGTGCGGTTGTACACGGTGAGCGTGTGCCCGGTGTCGAGCAGCCGCCGGGCCATGCCCCCGCCCATGTTGCCCAGGCCGATGAAGGCCAACTGGGTGTTGCTCATGGTGGGTTCTCTTCTCTGTCTCTGTCTCTGTCTCTGCCTGTGTCTCTGTCTCTGCCTGGTCTGTGTTCGTCCTGGGTCTGGGTCGCGGGCGCGTTCAGTACGCGGCGTCGACCTCGTAGACGGCGAACGGGGCGGTGGTCCGGGTGTCGCGGTAGGGCCGCAGCGGGGCGGTGTCCTCGCGGTGCCCGGCGCCGGCCTCCCACTCCAGGAAGGCGGCGAGCGACTCCCAGCGGCTCATCACCACGAGCGCGGAGGGGTCGTGCGGGCTGCGCAGCAGTTCGTTGCCGAGCATGCCCGGCACCCCCGCGAGCCGCTTGCTGACCTCGTGGTAGGCGGCGCGGACCGCGTCGAGCCGCTCCTCGTCCGGCGCCGCCTGGTACACGAGCACCCTGACCTGGCCGCCGCCGTCAGCGGGCATCGACGGCCGCCTTGCCCTCGATGGAGTGCAGGACCTCCAGCACGTGGAACGAGCCGCCCTTGCGGAACGGGTGCAGGGTGGCGCGGTGTTCGAGGTGGGTGGGGCTGTCCTCGAACTCCCGGAACCGCGGCTCGTCGACCCAGTCGCTGATGATGACGTACGTGCCGTCCGGCTCGCGGGACAGCGACTGGCCGAGGTTGGCGGGGTGCCCGGTCACCGCGTCGGTGCCGCTCAGCCACGCCTGCTCGAAGTCCGCGGCCGTGCCGGGCTCGATCTCCAGGCGCAGCATCACACGGAAGGCCATCAGGAGATCCCCCCGTCGACGCCGATCGTGTTGCCGGTGACGTAGCGGGACAGGTCGCTGGCCAGCCACAGGACGGCGCCGGCCACCTCGTCGGGCTTGCCGAGCCGGCCGAGGGCGGTCTTGGCGCCGTAGCGCTCGGTCATCAGCTTCTTCTGGTCGGAGGGCAGCTCGTGGAAGTGCTCGGTCTCGATGACGCCGAGGGCGACGATGTTGAAGCGGATGCCCTGGCCGCCGAACTCCTTGGCGAGGGAGCGGTTCAGGCCGACCAGCGCGGCCTTCGTGGCGGTGTAGTGGGAGCGCAGCGGGATGCCGGCGTCCACGGCCCGGGAGCCGATGGAGATCACCGAGGATCCCTCGCCGAGCAGCGGCAGCGCGTGCTGGATGACCAGGTGGGCGCCGGTGAGGTTGGTGGCGATGATGCGCTGCCACTCCTCCAGGGAGAGCTTCGCGTAGGGGATGTGGCTGATCGCGCCCGCGTTGTTGACCAGCAGGTCGAGGCGGTCGCCGTGCAGTTCGCGGACCTTGGTGAGCAGCTCGGCTATCTCGCCCGGCTGCGACAGGTCGGCGCGCAGCACGTGGTGGTTGCCGCCGGTCTCCTTGAGCTCCTCCTCCAGGCTGGTGACGTACTCGCTCGGGTGCTGGTAGCAGGTGACGACGTCGACACCGGCGCGGGCCAGGGCGAGCACGACACCGCGGCCGACACCACGGGTGCCGCCGGTGACCAGGGCCTTCTTGCCCCTCAGTTCGAGGTCCATGGGAAAACGCTCCTCAGGTGTGGGAAATGACGCTCAGAGCAGGACGCCGAGCGCGACGCAGTTGACGGCGAGCGCGGCCACGGTCAGCCAGCTGCGCCGGCGGTTCCAGGCGCCCCACGCGTGGCGGGGGTCGCGGGTGGCGAAGTCGGCCGGGAGGTGGTCCGGGTCGAGGGTGCGCATCCACCGGTTGACCGGGACGTTCTTGGTGACGGAGATGACGGCCGTGGCCGCCGCGAGCAGGGCGGCCGCGGCGAACAGGCCCCGGGCGGCGGCCTCCTCGGCGCGCAGTGCCAGCACCACGTCGCAGATCACGGTGCCGACGAGGCAGATCGGCATAGCCGGGTCGTAGCGCTGCCCGAAGAACGCGTGGGCGTGGACGTAGCGGTCCGCGGGCAGCGAGGCGAGGTACGGGAAACCACCGAGCTGGGTGCCGAAGAGCACCCCCGCGGCCAGCCCGTTGAGGAGCAACAGCAGCGGAGTGAGGACGGACAGCACGACCGGCCCCTCATCCGGCGACCGCGTGGACCGCGGCCTCGACCTTCTGCTTGATGAGTTCCATCTGCACCTTGGTGTTGCGGTTGAGGTGCGCGGTCATCTGCTCGTCGTCCACCGGCGCGGCGGGCTTCATGTGGAAGTCCTGCACCCAGCGCATGCGGACGCCGCCGCCGGGCTCCTCGGTGTACTCCCAGAAGATGGTCATGAACTCGAACGGCCCGGTCTCCACGCGTTCGGCGCGGACCGTGCGGGTCTCGGCGAAACTGGTGCGCCGCGAGACCCAGCTCCACACCTGGCCGTCCTCGTCCGGGTGCATGGTGAGCCGGAAGACCACCGTGTCGCCGTCGCGCTCCAGGACGTCGGCGGAGGCGTACTCACTGAACAGGTTCGGCCAGTTGGGCACGTCGTTGGTGATCTCCCACACCCGCTCCAGCGGCGCGTCGATGACGATGTGGTTGTCGGTGTGTCCAGCCATGGGGCACTTCCTTGTCGGATACGTGTGTCGCGGGTCAGCGGCCCAGGACCAGGGCCGAGGTGAAGCCGCCGTGGCCGCGTGCCAGCACCAGGGCGTGGCGCAGCGGGACCTCCCGCGGCTCGTCGGTGACCAGGTCGATCTCCAGGCCGGGGGCGGGCTCCCGGGTGCCGGTGGTGGGCGGTACGACGCCCTCGCGCAGGCTCAGCAGGGCGGTGGCCACGTCCAGCGGGGCGCCGCCGCCGTACAGCCGGCCGGTGAGCGTCTTGGGCGCGGTGACGGGCACCCCGCGCGGCCCGAAGATCCGCGCGATGGCCTCGGCCTCGTCGCGGTCGTCGGCGACCAGGCCGGCGGCGTCCGCGAAGACCACGTCGATGTCGGCGGGGCCGAGGCCCGCGTCGCGCAGCGCGGCCACGGCCGTGCGGTGCAGCGCGCGCGGGCGCCCCGACTCGGGTGCCGGGTCGAAGCCGGCCGCGTAGCCGAGGACCCGGCCGTAGCCGGCGCCCCGCTCGGCGGCGGCCTCCGCGCTCTCCAGGACGAGGATGGCCCCGCCCTCGCCCGGCAGGTAGCCGGACGCCTCGGCGTCGAAGGGCAGGTAGGCGCGCTCCGGGTCGGGGACCGTGGAGAGCTTGCCGGTGGTCAGCTGGGCGGTGAAGCCGTAGGGGCACAGCGAGGCGTCGGTGCCGCCGGTGACCACCAGCCGGGCGCCCCTGCGGGTGAGCCGGCGGGCCTGGCCGATGGCGTCCAGGCCGCCGGCCTGCTCGCAGGCCAGCACCCCGCACGGGCCGCGCATCTTGTGCCGGATGGACAGCTGGCCGGTGGTGGCGGCGTAGAACCAGGCGATCGACTGGTAGGCGCCGACCCAGCCGGGGTCGTTGCGGTAGAGGGAGGTCATCTCCTTCTGGCCGAACTCGGTGCCGCCGGACGAGGAGGAGGTGACCACCGCCATCTCGTACTCGGGGATGTTCGCGAGGTCGGCCCCGCTGTCCGCGAGGGCGGCCTCGGCGGCGGTGAACGCGAGGTGGGTCCAGTGGTCGGTCTGCGAGACCAGCCGGCTGGGCACGTTGCCCTGGGCGTCGTACCCGGGGACCTGGCCCGCGTGGCGCACCGGGTAGCTCTCCGGGTCGAAGCGCTCGATGCGGCCGATGCCGGACTTGCCGGCGAGCACCGAGGCCCAGTGGTCCTCGACGCCGATGCCGGTGGGCGCGACGATGCCGAGGCCGGTGATCACCGGGGCGCTGGTGGATGCGGTCATCAGGCACTCCTTCCGGCCGCGGCCGCCGCGGAGCCCGGGCGGGCCAGCAGCATCGCGGTCTGGAACCCGCCGAAGCCGCTGCCGACGCTGAGCACGACGTCCATGGCGTGGTCGCGCGCGGTGACGGGGACGTAGTCCAGGTCGCACAGCGGGTCCCTGGTCTTCAGGTTCGCGGTCGGCGGCACCACCTGGCGGTCCAGGGCCAGGGCGCAGGCGGCGACCTCGATGGAGCCGATCGCCCCGAGCGAGTGGCCGACCATGGACTTGATGGAGCTGACCGGGATGTCGTACGCGTGCTGTCCGAGACTCCGCTTGAACGCGGCGGTCTCGTGCCGGTCGTTCTGCTTGGTGCCCGAGCCGTGGGCGTTGACGTAGCCGACGGCGGTCGGGTCCAGCTTCGCCTGGTCCAGGGCGACGGTGATCGCCTCGGCCATCTCCCGGCCGTCCGGCTTGAGTCCGGTCATGTGGTACGCGTTGCTGCGGCCCGCGAAGCCGACGATCTCGGCGTAGATGCGGGCGCCCCGGGCGAGCGCCGCCTCGCGTTCCTCGACGACCATGACCGCGGAGCCCTCGGCGAGGACGAAGCCGTCCCGTTCGCCGTCGAACGGGCGCGAGGCGTGCTCCGGGTCGTCGTTGTTCGACGTCGTCGCCCGGATCGCGTCGAAGCAGGCGGACGTGATGGGTGAGATCGGGGCGTCGGTGGCGCCGGCCACGGCGACGTCGGCGGAGCCCTCCTCGATCAGCTGCACGGCGTGCCCGAGGGAGTCCAGGCCGGAGGTGCAGCCGGTGGAGATCAGCGCGACCGGGCCCTCGGCGCCGACCTCCCAGGCCACCTCGGCGGCCAGGGTGGAGGGCACCATGTACCCGTACAGGTGGGGCACTCCGTACTCGTGGTCGACGAGCCACTTGCGGCCGCTGTCGGAGAGGGTGACGTACTCCTCCTCCAGGCCCATGGTGCAGCCGACGGCGCTGCCGATGGAGACGGTGACCCGCTCCGGGGCGAGGGACGCCAGGTCGAGGCCGCTGTCGGCGACCGCCTCGCGGGCGCTGACCACGGCGAACTGCGCGGCGCGGTCCATGCGCCGGATCTGCCGGGGGGTCAGTCCGGCGGCCGCCGGGTCGAAGTCGACCTCGGCGGCGACCTGCGAGCGGAAGGCGCCCGCGTCGAAGAGCGAGATCCGCCGGGTGGCGGTGCGCCCCTCGGACAGCGTCCGCCAGAACGCCTCCCGGCCCACCCCGCCCGGCGCGACCGCGCCGACCCCGGTGATGACGGCCCGTCGGGTCACGGCGCGCCACCCACGTCCGGGTTGGCCTGGTCGGGGCGCTGCGCCTGCTCGGTGTCCACGTGGCCGAGCTCGGGGCGCGGCGCCAGCGGGGACAGGTGGAAGGCGCACCGGGCGGTACCGGCGCCGGTGTTGACGAGGCGGTGGCGGACCCCGATGGGCACGAGCAGCGAGTCGCCGGCCCCGAGGGTCACGGGCTGGCCGTCGAGCGTCATCTCCAGGGTGCCGTCGACGACGTGCAGGAACTCCTCGGAGTACGGGTGGTAGTGCTCGGTGACCCAGTCACCGGGCTCCAGCGTCATGACGCCGCCGAAGCCCGAGGTGCAGCCCACCGTCTTGGGGCTGAGCGTGACGCGGAGGTCACCCCCGCGCTTGGTGTTGGCCTCGACCTCGTCCGACGACACCTTCACGGTACGGCTGATGGCGGTGGTCACTGGATTCGTCCTCCGTCCTTGGTCCAGATGTAGAAGGGCTCGGCCATCGCGTCCCTGGGCTCCTTCCAGTCGGGGTCGTAGGGCTCCACACACTCGGCGAGCCGGGTGTTGATGTCGTCGTAGAGCGGGTGACTGCGGGCCCGGTACAGGTTCGGGCCGATGTCGTCGTCGGCCTCGACCAGGTGGAAGTAGAGGCCGTGGAACTTGAACAGGGTGCGGCGGCTGACGCCGATCATGTGGGGCAGGTCGGTGGCGTCCGACTCGCCGAAGATCTTCGCGATGTCGTCCGTCCTGTCCGGACGGAGCTTGGCGACGATCAGGGTGCGGTGCACGGTGTACCTCCTGGTCCGGTGACCGGTGAGCGCGAGCGGTCGACCGGGAACGTCCCACCGCGGACTACAGGTCGGCTCGAAACCGGCCGGAAGCCGCGGGCCGCGGCGGTGGTTCGAGCGGTTCTCGTGCGGGCTGGGGTGGGCTGGCGGGAACGACCCCGACGAGTGAGGAACAGGCATGCCGTTCGCAGCCATCACCTACGACATCAAGCCCGGACACGAGAAGGAACTCGCCGAGATCTTCGGTGACTTCAAGCGCGTCAGGAGCAGCGACGTGCGCGACGAGCGGGGCGCGGCGGCCGGCACGATCCTGGCCACGGCCGTGTTCCTGCGCGACGACACGCTGGTCCGGGTCATCGAGTACACCGGCGACCTGGAGGCGGTGGCCCGGCACATGGCCACGCAGCCCGGGGTGCGCGAGGTGGAGGCGAAGCTGAAGCCGTATCTGACCAAACCCCGTGACACGGACACGGTGGAGGGCTTCGTCGCCACGTTCCGGCGCAGCCTGCTGAACACGGTCGCCCAGATCTCGGTGCGGGACCTGCCGGGCGCGGCCTGAACGACATGGTGCGGGGGGGGGGGGGGGGGGGGGGGGGGGGGGTGGGGGGTGGGGGGGGGGGGGGGGGGAGGGAGGGGAGGGGGGGCAGCACCC
>NZ_JBWKDW010000039.1:0-35507 GCF_056435735.1 Streptomyces sp. NPDC043878 | reverse complement strand
CTGTCGCCCCATATCCTCGCTGGCTCTGGGCGCGGCCCGCCCCGCCCCCCCCCCCCCCCCCCCCCCCCCCCCCCCCCCCCCCCCCCCCCCCCCCCCCCCCCCACCATGGGGGGTCAGAGCGCCGTGACCCCCGCGGCCGTCACCACCAGCGCGGTCACGGCCAGAAGGGTGCGCAGGAGGTGCCAGCGGCGCCACAGGGGCCGCGGGTCCTCCCAGTCGGCGGGGAGGTCGGCCGGGTCGGTGATCGCCTTGACCCGGCGGTTGATGGGCACGTTGCACAGGTGGGAGACGCCGGAGACGCCCAGCAGCAGCACCGCGGCGACCGCGAACAGCGCGCGGGCGGCTCCGTCCCCCACCACCGCGAGGACCGCGGTGACCGCGGTGCTGCTCAGCACGATCACCGGCATCGTGGGATCCCAGTTCCGCCCGAGCAGCTGGTGCGCGTACACGTACGTGCCGGTCTCCATCGCGAACAGCGCGGGCAGCACGCTCAGCGCGACAGCGAACAGCACTCCCGCGGTGACACCGCTGCCCAGCAGGGCGGCGACGCCGAGAACGCCTTCGGGCCCGGTCATGACGTGCCGGCCCCCGCGGGGTGGGAGTCCACGGTGAGCTGGGCGATGGTGCGCATGGTGGCGTCCCGGAAGTGCGCCGCGAACCCGGCGGGCGTGGTGGTGTCCGTGTGCCGCTCCTCGGCGAGGTACGGGGCGAGCTTGGTCTCCAGGACGTGCACCCCCTTCTGCGCGGCCATGTGCCGGCCGATCGCCGCGAAGTCGCCCTCGTAGTGGATGACCCGGACGAGCACGTCGTCCTTGAGGAACACACCGGTGCCGAGCAGCCGGCCGGCCGCGTCGCCGTCGTCGCCGGCGAAGTCGGGCCGGTCCACGCGCTGGAAGCCGGCGAAGATCTCGGCGATCTCCTCCTCGTGACCGGGTTTCACCCGGTAGGTGATGGCGGCGTAGGGCATCAGATTCCTCCGTCTACTTCGATGGTGGTGCCGGTGACGTACGCGGCGGAGTCGCCGGCCAGGTACAGCACCGCTCCGGCGACGTCCTCGGGACGCCCGAGGCGGCCCAGCGCCGTCAACGCGGTGAGGCGGGCGACGAGTTGGGGTGGCAGACCGGCGCCCGGCTCGGTCTCGGTGACGCCGGGCGCGACCAGGTTGACCCGGATGCCCCGGCCGCCGAGCTCCTTGGCGAGCGCGCGGGTGAAGCCGACCAGCGCCGCCTTGGACGTGCTGTAGTGCACCCCGAGCGGGCGGCCGCGCAGGGCCACCGACGCGCCGATGTTGACGATGGACGCGCCCTCGCCCAGCAGGTCGAGCACCGCCCGGGTGACCAGGTAGGCCGAGGTGGTGTTGTGGTCGAGCACCCGGTGCCACTCGTCCTCGCCCAGCTTCTCGAACGGGACGTGCCCGTCGACGCCGAGGTTGTTCACCAGCACGTCCAGGCCGCCGAACCGGCCGAGGACCGCGTCGGCCAGCCGCTCGGCGCCGGCCGGGCCGGTCAGGTCCGCGGCGACGAGGGTGAAGTCGGCGCCCAGTTCGGTGAGTTCGCGGGTGAGCCGGTCGGCCGCCTCGCCGTCGCCGCGGTGGGCGACGGCGAGCCGGGCGCCGGTCCGGGCGAAGGCCAGCGCCGTCGCCCGGCCGATGCCGCGGGTGCCGCCGGTGACCAGCACCCGCCGGCCGGCCGGGACGGCGGACGGGGCCGGGGAGCCCGGCACCGGGGACGCAGCGCTCACCGGATCGCCCCGGCCCGCGGCGCGGCCGCGATCATCCTCAGCAGCATCTGCGGGGTCTCGGCCTCGGCCACGGCGTCGTCGTCGAGCACGATGCCGTACTTCCGGTTGATCACGCTGGTGACCTGGAGCAGGGCGAGGGAGTCGTAGCCGAACTCCAGGAACGAGGTGTTCAGGGCCTCGTCGCCCTCGAACGCCATGCCCTCCTCGGGGGCACCGACGCATTCGAGCAGCAGCTCGCCGAGCTCGGCCAGGGTGATGTCGCTCACGATGGTTCCTTTCGGTCCTTGGCTGGGGTGTGCGGACTGCGGGAGGGACGGATCGGCGGTGGGGCCGCCGACCGCTGCGGCCGGTGCGGCCGGGCCGGTCAGTACGGGCTCACCAGCAGCGGTGTGCCGCCGGCGGACGCGCCCACCGGGTCCAGGCGC
Organism: Streptomyces sp. NPDC043878; assembly: GCF_056435735.1. NCBI lineage: Bacteria > Bacillati > Actinomycetota > Actinomycetes > Kitasatosporales > Streptomycetaceae > Streptomyces > Streptomyces sp. NPDC043878. The sequence goes on along the minus strand of NZ_JBWKDW010000039.1, from coordinate 33,342 downwards.
GGGGAGGAGTCGAGCACCGCGCGGTGCAGGTGCTCCAGGCCGGGCGAGGGGTCGAGACCGAGGCTCTGGTTGAGCGCGGTCCGCAGGTGCCGGTACACCTCCAGCGCGTCGCTGCGCCGGCCCGCGCGGTACAGCGCGAGCATCAGCTGTTCGTGCAGTCCCTCGTGCAGCGGGTGCCGGGCGGCGAGCCCGGACAGCTCGCCGACGAGCTCATGGTGGCGGCCCAGCCTCAGGTCTGCCTCGATCCGGCCGTGAAGAACGCTCATCCGCGACTCGTCGAGCCGGGTGGCCTCCACCTCCAGCTGCGCCCCGCACTGCACGTCGGCCAGGGCCCGGCCGTGCCACAGGGCGAGCGCGCGGCCGAAGTACGACGCCGCCTCCGCCCAGTCGCCCTGTTCCAGTGCCCGGTGTCCCACCGAGGACAGGGCGTCGTACTCGCGGGCGTCGATGAGCCCGCCCTGGGTGTCGAGCCGGTAGCCGCCCGGCTCGGTCACCAGCACGCTCTTGGCGCCGTGCGGCAGTTCGGCCCCCTCGGCGCCGAGGGCCGCGCCGATGACGTGGCGTATCTGGAGGATGTAGGTCTGCAGCGTGGTCTGCACGCTGCGGGGCGGGCTCTCGCCCCACACCTCCTCCACCAGTGAGGCGACCGAGACGACTTCGTCGGCCTGCAGGGCGAGCAGCGCGAAGACCTTGCGCGGCTTCACCGCGGTGAGGTGCACCGGCACCCCGGCGAGAGTGGCCCGGAACGGGCCGAGGACGCTGATGTCCATCCGCAGAACTCCTTCGGGAACGGTGTTGGTCAGCCGGTGGGAAGCGGCGCCGCGGAGCGCAGCGACTGCCCGACGGCTCGCGGCACCTCACGCCCGCGGACGAAGAAGTGCGCGCCGGGGACGGTCCGCAGCCCGAAGCCCGCGTCGGTGCAGTGCTCCCAGGCCCGGATCTGAGGGATCGTCACCATGCGGTCGTCCCGGCCGGCGAACGCCTCCACGGGACTCGGCAGGGAACGGACCGGTGCGGTGCGCAGGTCGCGGGCCAGCAGCAGATCGGCCCGGAGGGTGTCGAGGGTGCTCCGCAGCCGGTCGGGCCGCGCCAGCAGTGCCGCGGGGATGCTCTCCTCGTCCGCCATCGCCGCGATCAGCTGCTCGTCGGTGAGGGCCTCCAGGTCGCCCCGGTCCAGCAGGTCCGAGGGGAGCTGCGGGGCGCTGCACGCCCCGACCAGCAGCAGCAGCGGCGGACGCATCCCGCGTGCGGTCAGGTGCAGGGCGAGCCGGTAGGCGACCAGCGCCCCCATGCTGTGCCCGTAGAAGGCGTACGGCCCGTCCAGCAGCGGCCCGAGGTCCTGGTGCAGTTCCTCGACCAGCCGCCCGGTGTCGGTGATCCGCGGTTCACGCAGCCGCGTCTCCCGGCCCGGCAGCCGCACCGGGAGGACGGACACCTCCGGTCCGACCCGGTGCTGCCAGCCGGCGAAGGCCATGGCGCCCGCACCGGCGTGGTGGAAGCACAGCAGCCGGGTCCCGGCCTCGTCGGCCTTCGGCCGCACCGCGAGATACCGATGCACCCGACACCCCCCTTCGTCCCCGCACCGCTCGGCGGGTGCGGGCTCCGAGAGTCACCGCACCGCCTGGAAGGCCGCTCAACGCTCACTGGACCGGGGGTCGGGCACCGGAGGCAGCAGCGGGCGGTCCGCGGCGCCGTCCCCGCGCGAGCCGAACCCGGGGTCGTAGACGGCCGCGCTCAGCGTGTAGGCGTCCTCGGCGAGCCAGCTGTGGAAGGACCACTCCCAGCCCGCGCCCGGTGTTCCGTCCGGCCGCAGCATCTGTACCTGCTGGTCCTCGGGGGTGAACCCGAACTCGGTGAAGCGGAACCGCAGGCCCTGTCCGATGGCCTTGCTGTACGCCTCCTTCAGCGTCCACAGCCGTACCAGCTCGCGGTTGCGCCGGTCCTCCGCGACGCTCTCCAGGGCCTCCAGTTCGTAGGGGGTGCACACCTGCCGTTCGGTGCCGAGGCCGAGCATCCGGCGGTCGGCGTTCTCCATGTCGACGCCGATCCGGCCGTTGCGGGTGAGCCCGACCACGAGCAGTTCCTCGGTGTGGCTGATGCTGACGTCGAGCTGGTCGACGCCCCGCAGGTGGGGCCGTCCGCCGGGCTTGTAGGCGAGTTCCAGTTCGTCGGGCGAGGTGCCGAGCACCGCCGCGGCCGCCGACTTCAGCAGCAGCCGGGAGGCGACGAACCGGGACCGGTTGGGGACGTGGGTCATCTCCAGCAGCCGCTTGTGGTCGCGGCCGAGGGCGGCGGCGAGGCCGGGCCGCTCCAGGTCGTCGGGCAGCCAGTCCTCGACGGCCGCGTAGATCACCGACGTACCGGAGGACTCGACCTCACGGCGTACCCGCAGCCAGGAGTCCGCGGGGCCGCGGTTGCGCAGCGGTCGCATCACGCCACCGGCAGCCCGGCCATGCGCTCCAGCCGCCCGGCCAGCGCGCCGATCGTCTGCGCCCCGAACAGCATGTCGGGCAGGGACGCCTCGCGCAGGGCCGGGAAGCGGGCCTCCAGGCAGCCCTTGAGCTGGAGCATCATCACCGAGTCGAAGCCCAGGTCGTGCTGGAGGTGCAGCCCGGCGGTGAGCCGGGCGGGCGGGCGGTCCAGTATGCGTCGTACTTCTTCCACGAGCACGGGCAGCGCGGTGCCGGCGGTGTCGTTCATGGGTCTGCCTTCCTCATCGGCCGATCGGGGTGGCGTACAGGTCGTAGCTGCGGGCGTCGTCGAAGCGGTCCAGCACCTCGGCCAGCAGGTGTTCGGTGCCGGACTCCGGTGCGCGGACGGCGGTGCGGTCCAGCCGGCCGACGATGCGGGACAGCGCCAGCGCGGCCCAGGCTGGCTCGGCGAGCAGTCCGCCGCCGTCGCCCGGGGCGCCGTGCCGCCACACGCCGAGGCAGGCGGCGCCCGCGACGATCAGCGCGTAGCGGTCGGCCAGGGCGTACACCCGGGGGCTGAGGTCCCGGCCGGGCGGGCGTTCGGCGAGCCGTGCGCAGTCCTCGCGCAGCAGCCGCAGTTCGGTGTGCAGGGCGTCGGCGGCCTCGCCCAGCGCGCCGGCGAACTCGCCGTGCGCGGCGCGGACCCGGCGCACGGTGGCGGGCAGGGAGCCCAGCAGCGAGTCGCCCGCGGCGGGCAGCACCAGCTCGTCGGGGCGCACCGGCGGCAGGTCCGGGTCGTGCGGCCGGAACAGCCGGGCGCACGCCTCGGCGCGGGGTGCCCCCGCGGCCCCGGCGGGCTCGGGCGGCGGGGCCAACTCGGGCAGGCGCAGCAGGTGTTCGACGATGGCGGAGCGGCTGGCCGCGGTCCCGGCGCTGCCGAGCCCGATCATCGGCAGGTCGCGGGCGGCCTTCTGGAACAGCCCGTAGCTGCCGGTGGTGGCGTACGACTCGGCGCCCAGCACGATGGAAAGGTCGTAGACCATCTCGGTGAGGATCGTGGGCAACAGGTACTTCACGACGGCGCTCAGGGTGCGGCTCTCGCGGGGCAGCAGATGCGGCGCGCGGGTGGCGACGAGCGAGAGGCAGTCGCACACCAGCAGGTCGGTGAACGCGTCCACGAGCGCGAACCGGGTTCGGGCGCTGTGCAGCGAGGCACGGCTGCGGGAGCGGTGCGCGCGGGCGAACGCGACGGTGGTGCGCAGCGCGGTGTCGGCGCAGCCCAGCGCCATCGAGGAGCCGGTGCCGCGGGTGATGGGGAAGGCCCGCTCGGCGAGCCGGGCGCCGCCGCCCTCGGGGCCCAGCAGCCGGTCGGCGCCCAGCCGGTGGCCGGTGAACTCCAGTCCCTGCACGACACAGCCGCGGATGCCGCTGGTGCGCCGCCGGGGCAGCACGCTGACACCGGGGCCGGCCGCCGTGGGTCCGGGCAGCAGGAACGCCGTCTGGGCGTCGTCGCCGGCCTGCGGGGTGTGCGCGAACACGACGAGCGCGTCGACGCGGGCCGCGTTGTTCAGCGCCTCCTTGCGGCCGTCGAGCCGGTAGCCGCCGGGTTCCCGGACCGCGGTGAGCCGGTTGTGCAGGAAGTCGTTACCGGGGGCGGGTTCCGGGTAGGCGCCCGCCATCCGGCCGCCGGACAGCAGCAGTTCGGCGGTGCGCCGCCGCTGCTGTCCGGTGCCGTCCGCCCACACGGTGGCCGCCGCCAGGTAGGAGGTCATCCCGTGGGCGAGCCCGAGGGCCGCGTCCCGGCGGAAGACCGCCCTGAGCACCCGGGCGAGCACGTCCAGCCGGTCGAGCCGGCCACCCAGCTCGCGGGGCACGAACTCGGCGTTGAGCCCGAAGTCGTCGAGGAGCCGTTCGGCCGCGGGCAGCAGCCGTTGTCTTCCGTCGGCGGCGAGGAAGTGGTCCGCGCCCAGAGGGTTGCCAGGGTCGTCGAGATCGCCGAGGTCGTGTTCGAGCCGCGCTATACGTTCCTGTACGGCCCTCTCGGCGGCCTCCGCCCTGTTCACCACCGTGGTCATGGCTGTCTCCGTCCTCGATTGGGTCCCGCTCCGCCCATGCCTAACCGGCGTGGCTCAAGAGGCCCTCAAGTCCTCCCGGTAAGGCTCGTGGGCGTCGTAGGGGATCGGCAGGACCGGCACGGGTGTGCCGTCCGCCTCGAACCTGACGCCGCCGATCCACATGCCGCCGTAGGCGACCAGCGCGTACCAGACCGGCCTGACCAGGCGGTCGACCGCGAAGCGGGTGAGTGTGCGTCCCGGATCGCGGGGAACTCGTCCGACGTCGTCGGTGGTGGTGGTCATGAACGTCCCTTCCTTGGCTGTTCTCGGGTGGGGGACGCTCCCCGTCCGCGCTCGGCGGGTCCTCGAGGAACCCTCGTGACGGCACACCGCGGCCAGGGTTCGAGCGGGGCTCGAGCGGGGCGTGGTCGACTGGTGGCGCGCGTACGCGAGGGGGCGTGCGGGCTTGCGGACAGCGCGGAGGGGGAGGTGGGTCTCACTGATGCCCCCACATGAGTCCGGCAGCCGGGTGACGACCGTCCAGCGCTTCACGGGGGCGGGCCCCGGCGCGGAACCGGCCCCCGGACTGCGGGCCTACGCCCGCCACCGCGAGGGCCTGAAGGGCTTCGACAGCGGGATCACGCTCCGGCTGACCGCGCGGCCCGGCGACCATGTCCGTCTGGAGCAGTGGAGCGGGATGGACGCGCTGCTGCGGGCCACCCACGACGAGAGCTTCCTGCCGCACCTGGCCGCGGTGACGGCACGGACCGAGGTGCGGCACGAACTCGCGGTGAGCGTGGGCCGGATGCCGGCCGCGGTACCGCTCGCCGGCGCGGCCCGCGTGGTGCTGGTGCGGGCCGTCGTGGAGAGCGAACCCGCCCGGTTCGAGATGGACTTCGGGGCGCTCGTGGGTTCCTGCGTGACCGCCGCCGGATACGGCGGCAGCGATCTGCTGCGCTCGGTGGTCGACCCGCGCGCCTACACCGGCGTCCTGTGGTGGCGCGACCCCGACTCCTGCGCGCGGGCCCTCGCCACGGCCGCCTACCTGGACCGCCGGACGAAGCTGACGAGCGCGGCCCGGGTGAGCGAACTCCACGCCGAGCCGCTCGGGACCAGGTGACCTCTCCCCCAGTCCGCAACTCCCCTGTGCCGCACCGCCGGACGGCCCCGTGAAGCCGTTCTCGAGTGAACGCACCGCCGGGCCGCGAGCCGGTCTCAAGGCGCCGGCTGGAGGCTCGGAGCATGGAAACTCCCTTGTCTCTCGCCATCGTGCGCGGCCGGCCGACGGCGGAGGAACTCGCCGCGGTGACCGCGGTGCTGCTCGCCCGGCTGCGGTCCACCGCAGGTGAGGACGGAGCGCCCGACGGCGCGCCCGGGCTGCCCGACCTGCCCCCGCCGCGGGCCGGCTGGGGCTCGGGGCGTCCGCGCCCGCGCCCGCCGGTCGGCTGGTCCCGCGCCTGAACGCGCGCCCCGCGACCAGCCCGCGTCGAGCGTCCCTCTAGAAGCCGCACCGTACGTTCGAGAACACGATGGGTCCGGGCGCGCGGACGACGGGTCGGGCGCCCGCACCCGACGAACTGCAGGGGGACCCCACATGACGGAACACCGCACCTTCACCGGACTGATACTCGACAGAACAGAGCGGACACCCGACGGCGAGGCGTTGCTCCTCCTGCCGGAGAGCGACGACCGCGGACGCCCGAACCCGGTTTCCTACCGTGCCCTGGACGCCTCCGCGCGGGAACTCGCCGGCTGGCTCCAGGCGCGGGGCGCGACGGGTGAGCGGGTGCTGCTGATGCACACCTCCCGCCGCCAGTTCGCCGTGTCGTTCCTGGCCTGCCTGTACGCCGGTGCCATCGCGGTCCCGGTCCCGCCCACCGGCGGACGCCGTCATCACGCGGTCCGGGTGGCGGGCATCGTCAAGGACGTGGCGCCCTGCGCGACGTTCACCGACGCCGCGCTCGCCCCCGACGTGTCCCGGCTGCTGGCCGCCTGCGGGTACGGGTCCGTGCCCTGCCTGGCCGCCGACGCGGTGCCCGCGCGCAGCGAGTGGCAGCTGCCGGACCTGTCGCCGGACACGGTGGCCTACCTCCAGTACACGTCCGGCTCCACCGGCACCCCGCGCGGGGTGGTGGTGACCCACGGCAGTCTGCTGGCCAACCTGCGGGCACTCGGCGAGACCCTGGGCAGCGCGCCGGGCGAACGGGTCGGCGGCTGGCTGCCGTTCCACCACGACATGGGCCTGGTCGGCCAGTTGCTGCTGCCGCTGTCGCTGGGCGGCACCTCCGTCCTGCTGTCGCCGGAGGCGTTCCTGAAGCGGCCGGCGCGCTGGCTGGAGGCGATCGGGCGGTACGGCGTCACCGTCAGCGGCGCCCCCGACTTCGCCTACGAGCTGTGCGCCCGCCGGGTGACCGACGAGCAGCTGGCCGGCCTCGACCTGTCCGGCTGGCGGACCGCGGTGACCGGCGGTGAGCCGGTGTCGGCCGCGACCTGCCGCGACTTCGCCGAACGGTTCGCGCCCGCCGGGTTCCGCGCGGGCGCCCTGATGCCCTGCTACGGACTGGCCGAGGCGACCCTGCTGGTCTCCGGCGAGCGGACCGGCGCCGCCCCCGCGGTGCGCGCGGTGGACGGCGCGGCCCTGGAACGGGACGTGCTGCGCGAGCCGGTGGCGGGCCGGCCGCGGCGGACACTGGTCTCCTGCGGCCGGCCGGCGGGCACCGAGGTCAGGATCGTCGACCCGGAGTCGCTCGACGTGCTGGAGGACGGCCGGATCGGGGAGATCTGGGTCCGGGGTGCCGGGGTCGCGGGGGGCTACTGGCACCAGAGGACCGCGACGGCGGAGACGTTCGAGGCGGTGACCGCGGCCGGCGCGAAAGGGTACCTGCGCACCGGTGACCTGGGCACGCTCATCGACGGCCGGCTCCATGTGACGGGCCGGCTCAAGGACATGATCGTGGTCGCCGGCCGCAACCTGTATCCGCAGGACATGGAACACGCCGTCCAGCGCATCAGCTCACTGTTCGGGACCGGTACGGCCTTCTCGGTGCCCGGGCGGCGCGAACGCGTCGTGATGGTGCAGGAGTTGCGCACCCACAAGCGCTACGACCTCGACCTCGACCGGCTCGCCGGTGACGTGGAGCGCTGCCTGGCCGAGGAGTTCGAGGTGGGCGTCCACGGGGTGCTGCTCGTACGGCCGGGCACGATACGGCGTACGACCAGCGGGAAGGTGGAGCGGGCCGCGACGCGCCGGCTCTTCCTCAACGGCGGGATCCAGCCTCTGCACCAGCGGCTCGACGAGGACTTGGCAACCGCGGCCGGGCGGTCCGGCGCGGCACGCAGTCGGTGAACGTGTCCGGAAGGGGCAGATGGTGACTGGATCGGGGCGAGGTCTGCCGGACGAGCAGGGCTATGTCGAGTGGCTCACGGAACAGGTCGCCGAGCGCGTCCGCCGGGAGGTGCGCGAGGACATGCCGCTGATCGAGTGCGGCCTGGACTCCGTGGCCCTGCTGGGCCTGTACGGCGAGGCGGAGGAGGCGTTCGGCCCGCTGCCGGACCACCCCCTGGAGGTCTGGCCGTACACCACGATCCGCAACCTCGCCCGCCGGCTGGCCGGCCGGGACCGCGCGCTGCGGTCCGACGGCCGGATCCGCACCGCCCTCGTCTTCACCGGCCAGGGCTGCCAGCATCCGCGGATGACGGAGGGGCTGCACCGGCACTGCACGGCCTACCGCCATCACCTCGCGGAGGCGGACGAGGCGCTGGCCCCGCATCTGGGGCGCAGCGTCGTGGAGTTGGTGCGCGGCGGCGACCCGCTGATCCACCAGACGGAGCTCGCCCAGCCCGCCCTGTTCGCCGTCGGGTACGCGCTGGCGATGACGCTGCTGGAGGAGGGCGTGCAGCCGGTCGCCGTACTGGGGCACGGCGTGGGGGAGTTCGCGGCGGCCACCGTGAGCGGCGCGCTGCCGCTGCCGGCGGCGGCCGAACTGGTCGCGTGCCGCGGGGCGTTCATGCAGCATCTGCCGGTCGGCGGCGGCATGATGGCGACCTGCGCCGACCCGTTCGAGGCCGCCGAGGCGGCGACGCTGGAGCCCGGGGTGTCGATCGGCGCGATCAACGCGGCGCGGGCGACCGTGCTGTCCGGCGACATCGCGGGCCTGGAACGGGCGCGCAGGCGGCTCGCGGACCTCGGTATCGCCAGCACGTTCCTGAAGGTGACGCACGCCTTCCACTCACCGCTGATGGAGCCGGTGGCCCCGCGCCTGGAGGCACTGGCCCGCCGGATGCCCGTCACGGCACCCGCGATCCCCTACTACTCGACGGTGTACGGCCGGGAGTACGACGGCCCGCTGGACGCCGGGTACTGGTCCCGGCAGATCACCTCACCGGTCCGGTTCGCCGACGCGGCCCGCGCCCTGCTCGCCGAGCAACGCCCCAGCCACGTCGTCGAGATCGGCCCGCAGGCCGTCCTCACCCCGTTCCTGCGCCGCATGGGCGGCCCCCGCGGCCCCCGCTGCCTCACCGTGTGCCGAGACCCCCAGACCAACGCCGTGGACCTGGCCGGCACCCTCTCAGCCCTGAACGCGGGCCCGTTGGCCAACGACGAAACGACACCGGACCAGTGAGGAAGAGTCCCGACCGGTACCGCGGCGAACGGCGCGCACAGAGGCGAACAGGGGCGCGGGGAACTGCGCAAACACCCCACCCACCCGCACAGGCACAAGGGCGCGAGCAACGGCACACATGGGGGCGCGAGGAACTGCGCATCAGGGGCGCGGGGAACTGCGCGAACAGGGGCGCGGGGAACTGCGCGAACACCCCAACGAACCCGCACCCAAAACCCGGGCACAGGTCAGCCCCCCAGGCCGGCCGCCCAGGCTACGGCACCCACCCCGCCTCCTCGGCGATCCGAATCGCATCCACCCGATTCCGCGCATGCAACTTGTCGACGATCGCCGTCAGATAGTTCCGCACGGTCCCCGGCGTGAGGAACAACTGCTCCGCGATCTCCCCCGCGTCGGCCCCCCGCGCCGCCAGCCGCAGCACCTGCGTCTCGCGCGGCGAGAGCGGATTGTCGGGTGCCTCCCACGCGCTGAGCGCGAGTTCGGGATCGACGACCCGTCCGCCCCCGGCGACGGTCCGCACCGCGTGGGCGAGCCGGTCCGGCGGCGAGTCCTTGAGCAGGAAGCCGGAGACCTGCGCGGACATCGCCCGGCGCAGGGTGCCGGGACGGCCGAGGCTGGTGAGGATCAGGCTGCGGCACTCGGGCACCCGGACGCGCAGTTCGGCCGCCGCGGACAGCCCGTCGGTGCCGGGGAGGTCGATGTCGATGACGGCGACGTCGGGCCGTACCTCCAGGGCGGTCTTCACGATGAGGTCGCCCCGGTCCACCGAGGCGACGACCTGGAGGTCCGGTTCCAGTTCGAGCAGGGCCACCAGCGCGCCGCGGATCATGTGCACGTCCTCGGCAAGCAGGATCCTCACCGACAGCATTGTTGTTCCCCCTGTTCCCCCGAGTTCCCCGAATGCCTGGCCGTTCCCGGATCTCACGCCAGGGACATGCTCGCCCCGCCGCTGTCCGTGGTGTCCGTGGTGCCGGCGGTGTCGGCGGTGTCGGGCCTGACGGGCGCCTCGGCCACGAGCCGGAAGTGTCCCGCCTCCGTGGTGCCGGCGGTGAGCCGGCCGCCGATCTCGGTGAGCCGGGTGCGCAGGTTGCCGAGCCCGCTGCCGCTGCCGCGGCCCGCGGCGGGCTTCTCCTGGCGCACGACACCGTCGTTGACCAGCGTCAGACGCACCGTCTCCCCCTCCACAGCGGCCGTGATCCCGCACGACTGGACCTTGCTGTGCCTGAGGATATTCGTGACCCCCTCCCGCAGGGCAGTGGCCAGCACGGTGTCCACCAGCGGGTGCAGCCTGCCGCAGGCGATGTCCGTGTCGACCTGGACGTCCGCCGCGGCCATCACCTCGGCGACGGCGGCGGCCTCGGTCTCCAGTGACATCTCGCGGTAGCCGCTGGCCACCAGCCGTACGTCGGCGAGGGCCTGGCGGGACACGCCGAGCACGCCGGCGACCTCCTCGCGGGCCCGTTCGGGGTTGGCCGGGATGAGCCGGTGGATCAGCTCGCTCTTGAGCGTGATGGTGGAGAGGCTGTAGCCGAGCAGGTCGTGCAGGTCGCGGGCGAACCGCAGGCGTTCCTGGGTGACCGCCATCCGGGCCATCTCGGCGCGGGCGGCGTGCACTTCGCGGACCAGGTCGGTGAGGCGGGTGAGCCCGAAGATGACCAGGCCGGTCAGCGCGGTGGAGATCGTGAAGTAGCCGACCTCCAGGGCGTGCAGGCCCGCGGACTGCGACCAGCCGAGGATCGTCAGGGTGACGGCGCCGTAGCAGGGCCAGGCGAGGCGTGGGGGAAGCAGCAGCAGAATCGATCCGCCCAGGGGTCCCGCCATGCTTCCCCAGGCGATGCCGACCCACACCATGGGCACGAACGTGAGGGACGCCTGCAGACAGAGCGCGAGTGCCCGGTGGAGGGGGGACCACCGCCGGGCACCCGCCGAGGTGACCAGGAACTGCAGGGCGTAGAGCGCCAGGACGGCCGCGAGGCACAGGCCCAGCTGTACGTCTCCCGACACCGCGTTGCGGACGTTCAGCAGCGTGATGACGCCGAACCCCGAGATGACGGTGATGCTGATGCCTTGAGCCAGCCGCGGCGCCGGAACCTCGGTCCGGTTCCCCTGCCGTCTCGCCCCCGTGACAGGGCTCCGCATCGCACATTCCCCCTATCCGGATCCACACCGGCCGGCGCGCGGTGGCGCGCCTCCGGGTGTCCGGAACACGTACGGACACCGCCCGCCCGCCTCGGACCCCCGGGTCTGGGACTCGGGAGGATCTGAGACTGAACTATAGGCCGTAGCGGCACGACAAGAGGGATATGTGATGCATGCAGCTGATCTATACGGGCAGCGGAACGGGGTTCAGTTCCTCGAACGCGAGCGGACGGCTTCGATGGCCGAGATGTACCGGTACGTCGTACAGCCGGCCGGGCGCGAACCGGGCGTAGAACGGGCGTAGTCCGGGCACCACCACCTTCACCACCGCGATCCCGACATCCGGCCGGGTCTGGTCGAGCACCAGCAGTTCCATGCCGTGCCGGGTCACCAGCGCGCGGATGTGCTCGATGTCCGCGAGCAGGTCGTCGTGGCGCCGGAAGTCCGGCCAGTCACCGGGGCACCTGGCCGACTGCCCCGGATCCGGCACGAGTTGGGGCTGGGCGAGCAGGGTCCCGCCGGGCATCTGCTGGGGTGCCGGCAGCAGTTGGGCCGCCTCGGTCAGGGCCCGCCGCAGCGCGAGCCGTGGCTCGAAGTGCGCCCCGAAGCCGCACACCAGGTCGGGTTCCCGGTCGTCCGCGGGCCTGGACACGGCGGCCACGACGGGTACGCCGAGGTCGGTGGTGAGGTCGATCGCCTCCACCGTACGGCCGGCCCGGCCGAAGGCGTCCCGCAGTCCGGCGAGCCACGGCTCGTCGAACGCGTCGAGGTCCAGGGCGGGCAGCCGCAGCCGGTTGTACCACCACACGGCGACCGCGTCCCGTTCGACGAGTTCGAGGAACCCCTGGACCACGGCGTCCTCCAGGCTGCTGCCCGCCGCGTTGCCGTTGGAGTCGGCCCACAGCCCGTCGGCGGTGCCGCCGGGCGAGGTGTCGAAGTACAGGGTGGAGGTGGGCAGCAGCCGGTGCGTGCCCGCGGTGAGGGACCAGACCGGCGTCCAGTCGGTGGGCGCGCCGGTGTCGAAGGCGCGGCCCACCTGGTGGAAGGAACCGTGCACGGCGTTCCATCGGTCCCGTTCGGCGAACTGCCGCCGGTGGAACAGCTGGTAGGTGTTCGGGTGGACGGCCCGCTCGCCCAGGGCGGCGCAGCTGTCCCGGACGGTCAGCTCGTCGCCCTGCCGGGAGGCGCAGTACCGTTCCACCGCCTCGCCCAGCGCGCTGGCCCGCGCCTCCGCCGGCGTGGTGCCCTTGCCTCCGCTGCGCGCCCGCAGCACCCGCCGCACCCCGGCCGGCGCCTGGGCGCGCAGCGCGAGGTTGTGGCCGGAGTCGTAGGCGTGCAGCCCCTCGGGCATCCCGGGCAGCGGCCGGATGTCGGTCACGACACCGGTGAGCTGCCCGACGAGATGGCGGTTGCGCTCCAGCATCTGTTCGGCGGACAGCGCGCGGTCGTTGCTGCCGCCGCCGGCCGCCTTGGGCCGGGAGACCGGCGTCACCGGTCGCCGGGTCCCCTCGGCCACCAGCCCCGGGTCACCGCAGCCCGGACACTGGGGGCGCCGCGTCACCTGGTGGTGGGTGCTGCGCAGGGTCAGGCTGTCCAGCGCGCACACCGACCGCTGCTCCGGACACCGCAGCCCCGCCAGCCACTTGGCGGCCTCCAGGACCGCGCTGTGCAGCCCCAGAGCGCGTACGGCGGCCAGCGACGGCGCGGGCCGCGGCACCGGTCCGTCCAGCCCGAGCACCCGCTGCACCTCCCGGTCCGCACGCCGGTGCGCGCTCAGCCGGTGTGCCAGACACTCCCAGCAGGGCCCGTCCCCGCCCGGCGCGAACACCGGGCCGGTCCAGGGCTCGGCGCCGAACGGCCTGGCCAGCAGCCAGGGCCGCCCCCGGCCGCGCAGACGCGCGGCCAGGGAACGGAGCCGGGGGTGCAGGTAGTCCTCGCACAGCACCAGCGCGAACGGCGCGTCGGCGTCGGCCGGCACGGTGCTGAGACCGGCCGCCCGGCAGGCGGCGTGCGCCTCCTCGGGGTCGACGTCGCCCACGGTGTACAGCGCCACCGGGGTGCCGCACACCTGCTCCTGGGCCGCGGTGCCCTCGAGACCCGCACGGTCCCAGTAGGCCTCCGCGGACCGGCCCTCGGCGCCGGCCTCCGCCGGGCACCGGCCGTCGGGCCGGTAGCCGACCAGGTTGGCCTGGGCCAGCCGGCGCACCAGCCGCCCGGCCTCGTCCACCGGCATGGCCGACGCGGCCTCCCGCAGCAGTTCGGGGAGGGTGCGGCTGCCGTCCAGCAGGGAGGCCAGGGTTCCCACCCCGGCCCCCCGGACGGCCGTGACGTCCTTGTCGGACAGGACGAACACGGCCTCACCGCCGGCCGTTTCGGTCCGCACATGGCGCTTGAACGCCACGAACGGGCCGAGGGCGGATCTCTCCGCCGCGGTCACTCACTCACCTGACCGCTCGGCAGCTCAGGGGACCAGCAGGTGCACCAGCGCGCCGTCGAGGCGTCGGAGGCAGCCGCGGTGAGGCTCTCCACGACACGGCTCTCACCGGCCGCGTCCTCCGCCTCGGCGGCCGTCAGACCGAACTCCCTGAGCACCGCTTCCCGGTCCGCGTCGAAGCGCCGGGCGAGTTCGGGCTCCAGACCGGTGCGCGCCGCCAGCTCCGCGAACCGTATGACTTCTTCTGTCACGTTCATGTGTGCCCCCTGTGATGAACGACGAATACGTGATGGCCGATGCGCAGATCGAACTTCCGTCGGCGTCTGCTTCGAGAGTCTGGGGCGGACGGCGCCCCGGCGGCAGTGCCACGTTCACAGGACGCCCATGACATTTTCATGAATGAGCGCATGCCTGACTCACTGGGCCGTTGAGGCCCCGGATGCGAATCTCGGTGTCAGGACTCCGTACCGGTCGCCGCGGGGATCACCAGGCGGCCGTGCCCGAGGGGGAGACACGCATGGAGATCAAGGTCCTGGGGTCGCTCGCCGCACACGAGCACGGGGTCCCGGTGGTGCCCACCGCCGCCAAGCCCCGCCAGCTGCTGGCGCTGCTGGCCCTGCACGCCGACCGCGTGGTGACCGTGCCCACGCTGATGGAGGAGATCTGGGGCGAGAACGTGCCCCGCAGCGCGTCCACCACGCTGCAGACGTACATCCTCCAGCTCCGCCGGAAGATCGCCACGGCGCTCGCGGACGAACCGGCGCTCGACGCCAAGGACGTCCTGGTCACCCGGCTCGGCGGCTATCTGCTGCGGGTCCAGCCCGGCCAGGTCGACGCGCACGAGTTCGAGCGGCTCGCCGACCACGGCCGGGCCGCCTACGACGTGGCCGACTACCGCACGGCCTCCGACCTGCTGCGCCGCGCGCTCGGCCTGTGGCAGGGCCCGGCGCTGGTCGACGTACCGGCCGGCTCGGTGCTGGAACTGGAGGTGCTGCGCCTCAACGAGGAGCGCACCACCGCCCTGGAGCGGCGCATCGAGTCCGACCTGCGGCTCGGCCGGCACGCCGAGGTGGTCCCGGAGCTGCGCGTGCTGGCCGCCCGCCACCCGCTGCACGAGGGCTTCTGCGCCCAGCTGATGCGCGCCCTGCACCACACCGGAGGCAGTTGGCGGGCGCTGGAGGCCTACCAGCGGCTGCGCGGCTCGCTGGTGCGCGAGCTGGGCCTGGAGCCGTCGGCCGCGCTGCGCGGACTGCACCAGGCGGTGCTGGCCGGCGACCCGGACCGCGCGCTGCACCCGGCCGTCGCCGACTGACCGCGGGCGGCCCGGAGTCGAGTCGTTCTCCAGGGGACGTGCCGGGGGCTTTGAGGACGTCTCCCTACGGTGGCGCAATGACGACCTTCGACGAACTGCTCGCCCTCGCCCCGGCGCCCGATCTGGGCCGTTCCACCGACGAGTTGAAACGGCTGAAGGAGGAGCTGAGCCGGGGCCCCGACGCGGAGGCCACCCGGCGCCAGCACGCCAAGGGCAAGCTCACCGCCCCCGAGCGTCTGCGCCTGCTCTTCGACGAGGGCACCTTCAGCGAGATCGAACCGCTGCGCCGGCACCGCGCCGCCGGCTTCGGGCTGGAGGCCCGCAAGCCGCACGGCGACGGCGTGGCGATCGGCTGGGGCCTGGTGCACGGCCGCACGGTCTTCGCCTACGCCCACGACTTCCGGGTCTTCGGCGGCGCCCTGGGCGAGGCCCACGCCCAGAAGATCCACAAGGTGATGGACCTGGCCGAGGCGGCGGGCGCCCCCCTGGTGGGGCTGAGCGACGGCGCCGGCGCCCGCATCCAGGAGGGGGTCACGGCGCTCGCCGGCTACGGCGGCATCTTCCGCCGCAACACCCGCTCCTCGGGGGTGATCCCGCAGATCAGCGTGATCCTCGGCCCGTGCGCGGGCGGCGCCGCCTACTCGCCGGCCCTGACCGACTTCGTGTTCATGGTGCGCGGCACCGCCCAGATGTTCATCACCGGCCCGGACGTGGTCCAGGCCGTGACGGGCGAGAAGATCACCCATGACGGGCTCGGCGGCGCCGACGTGCACGCGGGGATCTCGGGCGTGTCCGGCTTCGTCTACGACGACGAGGCCGAGTGCCTGGCCGACGTACGCCATCTGCTGTCCCTGCTGCCGCAGAACAACCGTGAGCTGCCTCCCGTCGAGCGGGCCGCCGACCCCGGCGACCGGCGCACCGACGCCCTCACCTCGCTGGTGCCGGCCGACCCCCAGCAGGCGTACGACATGCGCGCGGTGATCGAGGAGATCGTCGACGACGGCGACTACTTCGAGGTGCACGAGGCGTGGGCGCGCAACGTGGTGTGCGCGCTGGCCCGTCTGGACGGCCATGTCGTGGGCCTGGTCGCCAACCAGCCCGCCGCGCTGGCCGGCGTGCTGGACATCCACGGCTCGGAGAAGGCCGCCCGGTTCGTGCAGACCTGCGACGCCTTCAACATCCCGCTGGTCACCCTGGTCGACGTGCCCGGCTTCCTGCCCGGCGTGGACCAGGAGCACGGCGGGATCATCCGGCACGGCGCCAAACTGCTGTACGCGTACTGCAACGCCACCGTGCCCCGCATCTCGCTGGTGGTCCGCAAGGCGTACGGCGGCGCCTACATCGTCATGGACTCCCGTTCGATCGGCGCGGACCTGTCCTTCGCCTGGCCGACGAACGAGATCGCCGTGATGGGCGCGGAGGGCGCCGCCAACGTGGTGTTCCGCCGGGAGATCGCCGCCTCCGACGACCCCGACGCCACCCGGGCCCGGCTCATCAAGGAGTACAGGTCCGAGCTGATGCACCCCTACTACGCGGCCGAGCGCGGTCTCGTCGACGACGTCATCGACCCGGGCGAGACGCGTGCGGTGCTCGTCCGGTCCCTGGCGATGCTGCGCGCCAAGCGCGTCGCCCTGCCCGAGCGCAAGCACGGCAACCCGCCGGTGTGAGCGGGCATCCGCCGGCGAGCTGGTTCGAAAAGGGTGATTCCGTATCATCGCCGTTACCAGCCGTGAGTGGCCGCGTTGAACGGGAAGTGCGGCGGCGGGTCCTGCCGCCGCACTTCCCGAATCAAAGGAGAACGTGATGTCTCGCATCGCGAAGGCAGCCGTAGTCGCCCTCGGCACGGGTGCCGTGGCGCTCAGCGGCGCCGGCCTGGCCATGGCGGACGCGGGCGCCCAGGGTGAGGCCATCGGCTCGCCCGGCGTCCTGTCGGGCAACGTCGTCCAGGTCCCGATCAACATCCCGGTCAACGTGTGCGGGAACACCGTCAGCGTGATCGGCCTGCTCAACCCGGCCTTCGGCAACCACTGCAGCAACAACGGCGGCCACGACAAGCACGACGACGGCAAGCACAGCGACGACGGCAAGCACGGCGCCAAGCACGGCGGTGGCCACGGCAAGGGCGGCTACGGCGGCTGACGCCCCCAGGCACCGCTGACGCGCACGGACCTGACCGTACGCACCAGGAGAGCCCCGGCACCTCGAGCGCCGGGGCTCTCCCCTGTTCCGGTCCGGCTCACGCGTACCGGTAGATCCCGCTGACGTCCTCCAGCTGGTCCGGCGTCACGTCCCACGGCGGCAGCTTCTCGTACCGCGCGACGATCCGCTCGTGCTGGTCGCTGCCCGGGCCGGGCGGCTGCGCGGGCAGATAGCGGGCGCCGCGGTGGCGCCGCTGCCAGCGTGACCACTGGAGGTCCACGAAGGCGTGGTGCAGCCAGAACACCGGGTCGTTGACGGACGCCCCGCCGACCATGACCCCGCCGACCCAGCGATGCACGCGGTTGTGGTTGCGCCAGGCGACACTGCCCCGCCCGGTCCCCCACCCCTCCAGTCTGTTGCGGAAGCCCGTCGTGGAGGTGGAGTCCCAGGGCGCGGAGTCGTAGCGGGGCTCGCGCAGCGCCGACTCCAGTTCGCCCGCGGTGGGCAGCGCGATCGGGTCGCGGGCACGTCCGAGGTCCCGGGTGAGGTATTTCTCGTCGGTGATGCCCACCTTGAGCGTCCAGTCGCCCTCCGCGTAGGCGAACGGTCCCGTGGTCACCCGGTGGTCCGAGCGCCGGCCGTTGCCGCCGAGGAGGTCCGCGGTCCAGGGCACGGAGGCCGCCGTGCGGTCCCTGGTCCAGTCCCAGTACGGCACGCTCACCGACGCGTCGACCCGGCGCAGCGCCCGCTCCAGGTCCAGCAGGAACCTGCGGTGCCAGGGGAGGAACGAGGGCGCCATGTGGGCCGTACGCAGTCCGTCCTCGCCGTCGGAGACGTAGTAGGCGATGTGGGTGCGCACGAACTCGTCGTACTCGCCCCGCCGTTTGACCTCCAGCAACGCCTGTACGAAGCGCCGCCGCTCGGCGCGCGTCAGCGTGCTCACGTCCTTACGGATGTACGCCATGGTGTCCCCCCGGGTGCTGGTGTCCCCCGCCGGTCATGTCGTGCGCCGCCGCGTCCCCGGGGGCGCGCAGCCGCTGTCCCGGCACGAGTTCGCCGACCGCCGCGCGGGTCGCCTCCAGCGCCGTCGGGTACGACCGGTAGTGGTCGACCATGCTGAGCCAGGTGCCGTCGGCGCGGCGCATCAGGTGCAGGGGCCGGCCGTCGACCGTGACGTGCCACCGGCCGCCGGCCCCGGTGCGCAGGCCCTGGATGCGGCGGCCGAGGCAGGTCTCGTCGAACGCGAGGTCCGCGGGCGCCCGGAGCGGCTCCGGAGCCCGGGAGGCGGCGAGGACCGGGGCGAGCGCCACGGCGGCGGCGGGTGCGAGCAGTCCTCGCAGCGCGTCCCTGCGGGTCGTGTGCGGCGGCCCGGCTCTCCTCCGGTCCCCCTTCCGCTGCCCGGTGTCCGCCCCTACCGCGCCGACTCCGGCACCCACGCTGACGCTGACGACCATCGTTCGCTCCTCGTCCGGTTCGGTTGTCCGTAGCGGTAACCGCCCGCCGCCCCGCCGGGTCACCGTCCGGCGGCGTCCGATCGGGCGCGCACCCGATGGTCGTCCCTGGTGTGCGGCCCGGCCGACGCCGGCGTGCCCTACAGACCGGGGCCCATCCCCAGGTCCGCGCCCGGCACGGTCTGCAGCACCGGGGCGAGCACGCCGGCCTGCGGCGACTTGAGGGCGGGCAGGCCGTAGTTGCCGGGGTTCGGCGCGGTGAGCGGGGCGTCCAGGTTCAGGCCGGGCGACAGGGTGCGCAGGGCGGCGGCGGGCACCCCGACGGCGACGTGGTCGAAGCCGTCCCCGATGACGTGCGGCAGCGGGGCGCGCAGGCCCGCGCCGGGCAGCCCGCCGGTGAGCGGCAGCTGCGGGATCACCGGCTCCGGAAGGAGACGGCCCTCGACGTACCGGGGGCCGCCGGGCAGGCCCGGCACCGGCAGCGGCAGTTCCCCGCCGAGCTCGGGCAGCTCGATGTCGAGGGACTTCTCGACACCGTCCAGGGGCACGGGGACGGGGACCGTGCCGAGCGCGGCGGCGGGGGCCGCGCCGGCACCCACGGCGGCCGCGGCGGCCGCGACGCCCGTGATGACGGCGGCGAGGGTTCCTCGGGTGGTCGGCTTCATGTCGGCTACGGTCCCTTTCAGGATTCGGGGGCTCAACGTCCGTACCACGTAACGACCCTGAGGCGGCGACCAGCGCAGGATTCCCCCGAGTGCCGCAGTAGTACGACGGAGCGGATGATCAGCTCGTCCAGAAATCCCACCACCGGGTCAGCACCAGCATGCCGACGATCCCGATGTGCAGGGCCGGCACGACCCAGGTGAACTCGGCGAGGAACGACCGCAGTCCGTCCGGTGCGGGCAGGAAGCCGTGCCGTACGACGAAGGACGTGACGTACCAGAACAGGAGGATGGTGGCGACCCAGGCGAGACAGCACCACAGGCACAGGGCGTTGATCCGGTACAGCGACTGGAACTGCAGCCAGGACACGAACCCGACCCCGAACAGGCACCCGGCATCGAGGAGCAGCCAGTACCAGCCGGGGAAGCGGGCCTTGGCCAGCAGGCTCACGCCGACGCAGACCACCATGGCGTAGGCGACCAGACCGAGCATCGGGTTGGGGAAACCGAAGACCGCGGCCTGGTCGCTCTTCATCACGCTGCCGCAGGACACCACCGGGTTGAGGCTGCAGCCGGGGGTGAAGCCGGGGTCTTCGAGCAGCTTGAACTTGTCGATCGTGATGACCCAGGAGGCCAGCAGCCCGGCCGCCCCGGTGATCACCAGCAGCAGCGCGAAGGCGGTGCCGCCGCCCTCGGCCCGCGCCCACCGCCCCGCGGGGGCGTCCATCAGCCGCGCAGGCGGCGGGCGGGCAGGACGATGTGCGCCGCCGCGTTCAGCGTCTCGTCGGCGCCGGCGAAGGCGGCCAGCGCCTCCGGCTCGACGGGCCGGCCGGGCTGCGCCTCGGGCCAGGGTCGGGTGGTGAACACGAAGTAGGCGAAGCCGCGTTCGGCGACGGCCTCCAGCCACTCCGGCGGCGGGGTGCAGGTGGCGGTGAAGCCCGGCATGGTCAGGACGGCCTGGCCGGACTCGACCAGCAGACTGACCGGCAGGCTCGGCCTGCCGTTGCCGTCGACGAGGTCGCCGCCGACAGGCAGACCGTTGTTCTCCAACAGCGCTTCCAGGGCGGCCGACGCGGCCTCCGGGCCGTCCGCCGCGTCCCCGAGCGTGTAGGCGAGGAGGTAGGGCATGTCACCGTCGGGGCCTTCACCGCTCCAGGCCATCACGACGAGCGTGCCCAGGTCGCCGGCGCGGGCGGAGCGGGTTTCGTTGGGGGTTGAGGTCACCGCGCGACCTTATCGACGCGCCGGAACAGGGCCGGACGGGTCTCACCCGACCGGGCGATCGGGTGGCCCGTGTCCACACGAACGAGGGACACCGTCGAACAGCGCGAAGGACCGGTCCCGCACGACCCGGAACCGGCCCCTTCCGGCGCACGGCGCCCGGCGCCGGCCCCTTCCGGCGAACGGCGCACGGCGCCCGGCGCGCGCCGTCGGCCGCGGACGTCAGTGCCGCAGGGGCAGCCCGCCGAGGAGGCCGCCCTTGTTGTTCAGCGCGGTGGTCGCGCCCTTCGCGGTGTTGAGCACCGAGTCCTTGTTCTCGGTGTTGAGCGCGTCCGACTGGTGCTGGAGCGGCATCAGGTCGTTCGCGGTCAGGGGGCCCTTGGTGAGGGTGTTGACGGCGCCGTTGAGGCTGGAGGGCGTCAGGTCGGCGGTGCTCTGGGCGAACGCGGGCGCGGCGGCGCCCGCGAGGACCAGGGAACCGGCAACGACAGCGGCAGCCTTCAGGGACTTCATCGTGTTCCTTTCTGCGGCAACTCAGGTCGCCGACGGCAGTTCTGACGCCGTGTCTAACGATCCCCGGCCGGAGCGGAAACCCCGTACGGGAGGGTTTCCGCAGGCCACCCGAATGAACGGAGGCCGGCGTGAGCGGGCGGGCGCGGAAGAGCCGTCGCGCCGGCCACGGGGAAGGCCGGCACGACGGCTCGCGCGCGCCCGCGGGTGGGCACCGCTCAGTGTGCGGGCGGCGCGACTCCCACCGGGGTCTCCGGCACGTCGGGCACGCTCGGCAGCGCCGGCGGTTCGGGCAGCCCCTCCAGGCTCGGGGCGGGCAGGCCGCTGTCCAGCAGGGTCGTGGTGAGCAGGTCGACGAGGTCCGTCACCAGGCTCGTGACCGCGGGGCCCACCTGGCCGACGTCACCGGAGGTGGCCGCCTTGATCAGGGCGTCGACGGCCGTCTGGACCGCGGTGAGGGCGTCGTCGGTGAGGTCGGCCGACCGGACCGTGACGGCCCTGGTTCCGCCGGCCGCCTCGGTGCCGGTGACGGGAGGAACCGTGGCCGGGAGGGTCGTGGCCGGGAGGGTCGTGGCCGGGAGGGTCGTGGCCGGGAGGGTCGTGGCCGGGGTGGTCGCCGAGGCGGCCGGTGAGGCGGCGACGATCTTGGCCACGGCCGTATGGACGGCCTTGACCAGCGAGTTCGCCTCCACGGGGGAGAGCTGACCGCTGTCCGCCTTGAGCACGGCGTCCAGCAGTTGGGTGACCGGGGTGAGCACGTCGCCGAGCTCACCCAGGGACCTGACCTGGGCGACGAGCGCGTCCGCGCCGGGGACCGGCGTGTGGGCCGCCGCACGGGTGCGCTCCCGGTCCGGGTGGCTCTCGGCCGCCAGGGCGGCGGGCGCGGCGACCGCGAGCAGAAGGGTGGCGCAGAGTGCGGTGGACGCGGTACGCCGTGCGGGCAGAGCACGCATGGGTGTTCCTCTCGATGTGTGTCGGATCCTGAGCCCACCGTGGGAGCACCCACCGCGCCCTGCAACCGAGCGAACACACCAGGTCACCCGTTCCGCTCCGGACGGAGGCCGTCACCCCTGGTCAGCGGCGCGCCGCGCCCGGCCGGCCGCCCCGGCGCCCGCACCACCCGTTCGGGGGGCGGCGGGCGGCCCGGAAGGACGCGCCCCCGCGGCCGGGACGCCCCGCGACACACGCGAACCGGCCGCCCACCCGTGGGGAAACCACGGGTGGGCGGCCGGCCGGAAGAACGTGCGGCGCCGACGTCAGTCGTTCACGCACTGGTTGCCGAAGGCGGGGTTCAGCAGGCCGACCACGTTGACGGTGTTGCCGCAGACGTTGACCGGGATGTGGACCGGGACCTGGACGACGTTGCCCGACAGCACGCCCGGGGAGTGGACGGCAGCGCCGTGCGCGTCGCTGTCGGCGGCGGCGATGCCGGCGGTGCCCGCAACGGCGGCGGCCGCAACGGAGGACAGGGCCAGGCCCTTCGCGATACGCGACATGGAGAGGTGCTCCTTGGGGGTTGACACAAAATCACCCGGGCGGGGATGCCCGGCGCTGTGTCAACGCGTGGCGCCCGCGCGGGTTGTGCCGCCATTGGGGTGATCTCACCGAGGGCTCGCTTCACCATTCCGACACACTTGTCCGGATTCACCGAATTGGTACGAATTGGCATTAGTGTGGCGCACCTCCCGACGCACATTCCTGCCCGTGCACCGATGGGTGATCCGCGACTTCCCGGTGCGCGAACGATTCCCGAAAGGGCACCGCCGGTCATGCCTCAACTCCCGGGTCCGTCGCTGCGCCGTGCCATGGTGGGCGCCCTAGCCCTCGGCATGCTGGGCGCACCGCTCTGCGCCGCCGCGGCCGCCGGACCGACCCCGTCCGCACCCCCGGCGCCACGGGCCCAGCGGCTCGCGTTCGCCGAGCGGTACCGCGTCTCGCAGCACGGCGGGTTCGTCCGCGCGGCCAACGCGTCCATCAGCTGCCGTACCACCGGCCCACGGGCCGCTCCCTCGTGTCCGGCGGTCCGCGCGGGCTCGACCGCGGCCAACGGCGACTTCGACATGTTCTACGTGGACGTCGACCGCGACCCGAACACCTACAACTCCTCCCGTGCCGCGGTCCGGCTGCCCGCGGGCTCCCGGGTGACGTACGCGCGGCTGTACTGGGGCGGCAACCTCCGGGTGGGTGAGCAGAAGCCGCCCAGGGACAACGGACGGGTGCTGATCGCCGAGCCCGGCGGCGCGTACAAGGCCGTGCTCGCCGACACGGTCACCGGTCACCGGACGGCCGGCGGCGCGGACGCCTTCCAGGCGTCGGCGGACGTCACGAAGCTGGTGCGGGACAGCGGTTCGGGCCTGTACACGGTGGCGCAGGTCAACGTGGCGATGGGCAGGTCGGCGGCCGGCGCGTGGGGCGGCTGGACGCTGGTGGTGGCCTACCGCGACCCCCGCCGCCCGCTGCGCCACCTCGCCCTGTGGGACGGCTTCGACATGCTGAAGTCCCCCGCCGGCCGGGAGATCCGGCTGCGCGGTCTGCGCGTCCCGGCGCGGGCCACCGGCCAGGCGGGCCTGGTCGCGTACAACGGCGACCGCGGCCGTACGGGGGATTCACTCACGCTGTCGACCGGCCGCGGTCCGGGCACCGCGCTCACCGACGCCGCCAACCCCCGGGACGACGTCCTGAACTCGACGATCAGCGGGCCGGGGGCGGCGCCCGGGGAGCGTGCGCCCGCGTACGCGAACACGCTCGGTTACGACTCCGACGTGTTCGATCTCGGAAATGCCCTGCGCCGCGGTGGTGACCAGCTGGCCTTCCGGCTCGTTTCCCACCGGGACGCGGCATGGGCCGGTGCGCTCTTCGTCGCCGTCGACGCGCAGCACCCGGCGCGTTCCCGCATGTCCCGAGCACGCCCGTGAGCGAGGAAACCGCGCAATGCACCAGTCAGCAACCGACCCTCGGCCCCGGGTCCTGCACGTCATCCAGCCCGTGGACGGCGGGGCCGCCCGGGTCGTGACGGACCTGGCACGGGCCCAGGTCGCCGCCGGCCTGCACGTCACGGTCGCCTGTCCGGACAGCCCGCTCGGCACCGCGCTGCGAGCGCTCGGCGCCGACGTACGGCAGTGGGAGGCGGCGCGGTCGCCGGGCCCGGCACTCGCGCGGGAGGTGCGGCGGCTCGCGCGGGTGA
The DNA here is from genome assembly GCF_056435735.1 of Streptomyces sp. NPDC043878. NCBI lineage: Bacteria > Bacillati > Actinomycetota > Actinomycetes > Kitasatosporales > Streptomycetaceae > Streptomyces > Streptomyces sp. NPDC043878. Next base: position 9,203 of record NZ_JBWKDW010000039.1, on the reverse strand, counting down.
TCGAGACCGTTCGACCCGACCTGGTGCACGCGCACAGCGCGAAGGCCGGACTGGCCGGGCGGATCGCCGTGCGGGGGCGGATCCCGACCGTGTTCCAGCCGCACGCCTGGTCGTTCGAGGCGGTCGGCGGGATCACCGAGGCGCTCGCGCTGCGCTGGGAACGGTACGGGGCCCGCTGGGCCGCACGGGTGGTGTGCGTGAGCGAGGCCGAACGCGGAACCGGGCTGCGGGCCGGGATCGGCGGGCGGTGGAGCGTGATCCCCAACGGCATCGACCCCGGGCGGTTCCATCCGGCCGCCGTGGACACCGTACGGGCCGGGATCGGACAGCTCGCCGGGATCGACGCCGGGACGCCCCTGGTGGTGTGCGTGGGGCGGCTGTGCCGGCAGAAAGGACAGGACGTCCTGCTGCGGGCGTGGGACGCGGTCGTCCGGCGCGTCCCGCACGCGCGTCTGGTGCTCGTCGGAGACGGCCCGGACCGGGCGCGCCTGCGCTCCCGCGCCCCGCGCTCGGTGCTGTTCGCGGGAGCCGTCACCGACACCGCCGCCTGGTACCAGGCCGCCGACCTGGTGGTGCTGCCCTCGCGCTGGGAGGGCATGGCGCTCGCCCCGCTGGAGGCGATGTCCTGCGGGCGACCCGTGGTGGTGTCGGACGTGGACGGCGCCCGGGAGAGCCTGCCGGCCGCCCTCACCGCGCGCTGCCTGGTGCCCCCGGACGATCCGGCCGCGCTGGCCGGGGCCGTGACGGACCTGCTGCTCGACCCGCTGCTGCGCGAGTCGCTCGGCCATCAGGGACGCCGTCACGTCCTGGCCACGCACGACGTGCGGCAGGCGGCCGCCGCGATGACGGGTGTGTACCGCGAACTGCTCGGCGGGGGCGGTACGGAGGCGAACCGAGGAACAGGGCGTGTCCAGCCCACCGAGTACAGGGAGTCCATCCACTCGTGACTGCGGAAAGCACCGTCCCCTCGCCCGGTGGGCGCGACCTCGGATTCTCGCCCGTCTCGGTCATGCCGGCGCGCGGCGCGGCGGCCGGCTTCCGGTTCCCCGCCCACCGGCCCCGTGACCTCCCCGTCTCCCCTTTCCCGCTGCTCGTCGCGGACTTCGCCGCCGCCGTGCTGGGCGCGCTGGCGTGCGCCGGGGCCCAGCCGCGTCCCGTCCTGGTGGCGTCGCTGGTGGCCGCCTCGATGCTGCTGCGTCCGCGACCGCCCCGGTCGGTGCCCGGCGTGCTCGACGAACTGCCCGCCGTGTGCGGGCGGATCGCGCTGCTGTGGCTCTGCGCCGCGGCCGCCGTGGCCGCCTGCGCTCCCGGCCGGGCGCTGCCCGCCTCCGGTCTGCTCCTGGGGTTCGCCGTGCACGCGATCGCGGGCTGCGCGGGCCGCGGCGCCGCGCACTGGCGGCGGCGCACCGAGCTGCTCGCCCACCCGCGCACCGCTCTCGTCGTCGGACCGGCGGCCAGTGCCCAGCGGGTGGCGGCGGCCGTGCTGCGCCATCCCCGCTGCGGGGTGCGGCCGGTCGGCGTCGTGGCCGAGGAGCCGGACGGCAGCGAGGGACTGCCCGTGCTGACGACCGGCGAGGAGGTCGAGCGGGCGCTCATCCAGAACGGCGTACGGGACGTCCTGACGGTGCATCCGTCCGTACGGTCCGGGCAGGGGCCGCTGCTGCGGGCGCTCGCCGAGTCGGGCTGCGCGGTCTGGGAGGTCGACGCGGACTCACCGTCCTACGAGATGCGGGACCAGATCGCCGGATTCGCCTGCCGGCGGCTGGAGATGGGCTCGCGGCGGCGCGGCAGCGCCGGCAAGCGGGCGCTGGACGTGGCGGTGTCCGGGACGCTGCTGCTGCTGGTCAGCCCGCTGCTGCTGGTGTGTGCGGTGGCGCTGCGGCTGACCGGCGGCCGGGGCGTGGTGTTCCGGCAGGAGCGCATCGGCCGGGACGGCGAGCCGTTCACGCTGCTGAAGTTCCGCACCCACCGCCCGGTCGACGAGCACGAGGCGGCGACCCGCTGGAGCGTGGCCAACGAGCACCGCATGCCGTGGTTCTGCCGCTTCCTGCGCCGCACCTCGCTGGACGAACTCCTCCAACTGTGGAACGTCTTCTGGGGCGACATGAGCATGGTCGGACCGCGACCCGAACGCCCGTACTTCGTCGCCAAGTTCAGCCAGACCTACCCCGGCTACGCGGCCCGCCACCGGATGCAGACCGGTATCACCGGCCTCGCCCAGATCCACGGCCTGCGCGGCGACACCTCGATCGAGGACCGGGCCCGCTTCGACAACGCGTACATCGACAACTGGTCGCTGTGGCAGGACGTGTGCATCCTGCTGCGCACCGCGGTCGCGCTCGTGCGCCCGACGGGGAGCTGAGCGGATGAGCCTCGCACTGAACCCGCCCCGCGTGCGGGCCGTCTCCCCGGTCCTGCCCGTGGTGGCCGTGGTCGTCCTGCTGACGCTGCCGGTGTCGCCGGACGGCGAGGGCGGCGCGGGCCCCGCCGACGCGCTGTCCGCGCTGGTGGTCCTGTACAGCGTGGTCCGGGTCCTGCGGGACCGGCGGCGCCCCCTGTCCCGTACGGCGGCTGTCGTGCTGGGCCTGCCCGTGGCCGGACTGGCCCTCGCCGCGGCCGGGGCCTCCTCGGCGACGGCCGGGCTCACCGGCATGGGCCGCTATCTCCAGGTCTTCGTGCTGGTCCCGGTGGCCGTGGTGCTGCTGGTCCGCGGCCGGCCCGACTTCCGGCTGCTGGCCTGGGCGTTCGTCGGGCTCGCGCTCTGCCAGGGCGCGATCGGCGTCGACCAGTTCGTGACCGGGACCGGCGCCTCCTACCAGGGCGAGGACATCCGGGCCGTCGGCACCTTCGGGGCGATGGACGTGATGGGCATGGCGACCGTCGTGTCCTTCGGCCTGGTGTGCGCGCTGGGGCTGGCGCTGGGCCGCGCCCCGGTACGCCACCGGGCCGTCGCCGCCGGCTGCGCGCTCGTGCTGCTGCTGCCGCTGGCGCTGTCCTTCAGCCGCGGGGCGTGGATCGCGACGGCGGTGACCTGCGTGGCGCAGCTGGTGCTGGCCGGGGTGCGGCGGGCGCTGACGGTGGGCGCGGTCCTGGTCGCCGTGAGCGTGGTCCTGGTCGGCGGGTTCGGGGTCGGTTCGGCGATGCTCCAGGAGCGGATCGACAGCATCACCCGGGTCACCGACGCGCCCGACCAGTCCGTCACCGACCGGTACACCCTGTGGGCGGCGGCCGTCGGCATGTGGCGCGAGCGGCCGCTGACCGGGGTGGGGCTCAAGGGCTTCCCCGAGCAGCGGGACGCGCACGCGTCGCTGGCACTGTCCGCGGGCAGCGACACGGAGGGCGCGGGCGCCGCCTTCCGCAAGCAGCCCCTGCTCTCCCCGCACAACATGTACCTCCTCGTCCTCGCCGAGCAGGGCCTGATCGGTCTGCTCGCCCTCGCGGGCAGCTGGCTGGCGCTCCTGGTGTGCGCCCTGCGCGGCCTGGTGCGGGCCCGCCGGTCCGGGCCGGGCCTGGACTGCGCGCTCGTCGCCTGTGGCCTGCTGGTCTGGCAGCTGACCGACTTCTTCTACGCCGACATCGGCGGCCCGTCGACCGTGCTGACGGCCCTGTGCTTCGGGCTGGTCGCCTGGTGGGCGCTGGTCGGCGGCCGCTTCGAGGAGGCGTCCGCCCCATGCCGGTGACGCCCTCCCCGACTCCCCGGGCCGGCCCGGAGGACACGGACGGGGCGGCGGACACGCAGGGTGCCACCGGCGTCCGGGTCCCGCCCGGCGCGCGGGACACCGCGGGCCCGCCCCCGCCCGCCGCGCCCGCCGCGCCCCCCGGCCCCCCCGCGGCCGGCCCACCGGCGCTTCCCGCCGCGCGCGCCCGGTCCGAGGCCCCCGGTGAGGCCGCCGGTAGCGGCGCCGGTGAACTCCCCGCCGTGTCACGGAGGTTCCTCGCCAAGGCGACCGCCGTCACGGCGGCCCTGTCCGTCGCGGGCTCCGTCCTCGGACTGCTCCGCGACCAGTTCCTGGCCCGGCTGTTCGGCGCAGGCAGCGACACCGACGCGTTCCTGGTGTCCTGGACCGTGCCGGAGTTCGCGGCCACCCTGCTCATCGAGGACGGGCTGGCCTTCGCCCTCGTCCCGGCGTTCAGCCTGGCCCTGGCCCGGCGCGCGCGGGGCGCTTCCGGCGACCCGGTCCGCGCGCTGGTCGCCGCCACCCTGCCCCGCCTCGCGCTGGCCTTCGTCGCCGTGTCCGCGCTGATCGTGGCCGGCGCCCCCTGGGTCGTCGGGGCCCTCGCGCCGGGTCTGCCCGACCCCGCCCTCGCCGTGACCTGCACCCGGCTCACCGCGACCTGCGTCCTGAGCTTCGGGCTCGCCGGCTACTGCAGCGCCGCCCTCCGCGCGCACCGCCGGTTCCTGCTCCCCGCCGGGATCTACGTGGCGTACAACACCGGCATCATCACCACGATGTTCGTCCTCGGCGACAGCTGGGGCGTGCGTTCGGCGGCCGCCGGGGTCGCGGTGGGCGGGGCGCTGATGGTGGCGCTCCAGGTGCCGGCGCTGGGGCGGCAGCTGCGCCGGCGACCGGTGGCGCAGGACGGGCCGGCCGAGCGGTCCGGACGCGCGGTGACGCTGACACTGGTCGCCACGGTCCTGCTGTTCGCGCTGTGCCGTCAGTCGCAGGTCCTCGTCGAACGCTTCCTCGCCTCCACCCTCCCCGCCGGGGCCATCTCGCATCTGAACTACGCGCAGAAGGTGGCCCAGATCCCGATGACGCTCTCGCTGATGCTGTGCACGGTCACCTTCCCGGTGGTCGCGCGGGCGCTGGCCGAGGGCGACACCGAGCGGGCCCGCAGCCGCGTGGAGCGAGACCTCGCGCTGGCGGCCTGCACGGTGCTGCTCGGCGCGGCCACGGTGATCGCCTGCGCCCCGCAGATCATCGGACTCCTCTTCCAGGGCGGCGAGTTCACCGCCCTGGACACGGCGGCGACCGCCACCGTGATGCGCGTGTACGCCCTCGGCCTGCTCGGCCAGACCCTGGTCGGCGTGCTGGTCCGCTCGTACTTCTCGGCGGGCCGCCCCAGCTGGTACCCGGTCGGCGCGATGGCCGTGGGCATCGTCGTGACCGCCTGGCTCGGCACGTGGGCGGTGGGCGTCTGGGGCGTGTGCGGGATCGCCGCCGCCAACGCCACCGGCATCACCGTGACGGCCGCGCTGCTGCTGGCCGGCATGGGCGAGCGCAGTGTCCCGATCCGCACCCGGCGGGTGCTGGGCGAGCTGAGCAGGCCGCTGCGGGCGGCGGCGGTCGCGACGCTCGCGGGCTGGTTCGTGGCGGGCCGGGTGCGGACGCCGGTGCCCGGTCTGCTGGCCGGCTCGGCGACCGTCGCCCTCGTCTTCGCCCTGCTCGGCCTGGCCCTGGGCGCCCAGGGCTTCGCACCCGCCCTCCGTTCCGTACGGACCGTCACAGGAAAGCTCACTCATGGCCGCTTCCGCTGATCCCCGCGCCCCCGGCGACATCCGCTCCCCCGCCGCGCCCCGCCCCGGGCCGGTGCCCTGGGTGGCGATGTACCACTCGGTGGGCGACTGCTCGGACGACCCGTACCGCGTCACCGTCACACCCGACCGGCTCGACCGGCAGCTCGGCTGGCTGGCCCGGCGCGGTCTGCGCGGGGTGTCCGTGGCGGACCTGCTGGCCGCCCGGGCCGCCGGCGCGGGCCGGGACCTCGTCGGGCTCACCTTCGACGACGGTTACGCCGACTTCCTCACCCACGCCCTGCCGGCGCTGCGCCGCCGGGGGTTCGGCGCCACCCTCTTCGTGCTGGCGGGCCGGCTCGGCGGTGACAACGCCTGGGACCCGCTGGGCCCGCGCCGGCCGCTGCTGAGCGCCGACGGCATCCGGGGCGCCGCCGCCGAGGGCGTGGAGATCGGCTCGCACGGGCTGACGCACGTCGACCTGACGACGGTGGACGACCTCACCCTGAAGCGGGAGACCGCCGAGAGCAGGGCCGCGCTCACCGAACTGACCGGCACCGCGACCACCGGCTTCTGCTACCCCTACGGGATCGTGGACCAGCGGGCCGTCGTAGCCGTGCGGGAGGCCGGGTACGGCTACGCCTGCGCCATCGACCCGGGCCCGCTGACCGGCCCGCACGCCCTGCCCCGCGTGCACGTCGGACAGCACGACACCGCCGTACGCCTGTTCCTGAAGCACCGCCTGCACCGGCTGCGGCGGCGCCCCGTGGCGGGGCTGTGACATGCGGGCCCTCCATGTCATCACCGGCCTCGGGGTCGGCGGCGCCGAGCAGCAACTGCGGCTGCTGCTGCGGCATCTGCCCGTCGAGTGCGACGTCGTGACCCTCACCAACCCGGGCGCGGTCGCCGACGGACTCGCCGCGGACGGGTTGCGCGTGGTGCACCTCGGCATGTCCGGCAACCGCGACCTGGCCGCGCTGCCCCGCCTGGTCCGGGTGATCCGCCAGGGCCGCTACGACCTCGTGCACACCCACCTCTACCGCGCCTGCGTCTACGGCCGCCTCGCCGCCCGCCTCGCCGGCGTCCGCGCGGTCGTCGCCACCGAACACTCCCTCGGCGAGTCGCAGTTGGAGGGGCGCGAGCTGACGGCGGGCGTGCGCGCCCTGTACCTGGCCAGCGAGCGGCTCGGCCGGGCCACGGTCGCCGTCTCCCCCACGGTCGCCGACCGCCTCCGGCGCTGGGGGGTGCCCGGGCCGCGTATCGAGGTCGTCCCCAACGGCATCGACCTGGACCGCTTCCGCTTCGACCCGGCCCTGCGGCTGCGCACCCGTCGCCGGCTCGGTCTGCCCGAGGACGCGTACGTCGTCGGCGGTATCGGGCGGCTCGCCGCGGGCAAGCGGTTCGACGTGCTGATCCGGGCGCTCACCCGGCTGCCCGGTGACTACTGGCTGCTGCTGGTCGGCGGCGGTCCGCAGGAGCACGCCCTGCGGCGCACCGCGCACGAGGCGGGCGTCGCCGACCGGGTCCTGTTCACCGGCGAACGCCCCTGCCTCCCCGACGGCTCCGCCGGCCCCGACCTTCCCTCGCTGACCTCCGCGATGGACGTGCTGGCCTCGCCGTCCTCCGAGGAGGCGTTCGGACTGGCGATCGTGGAGGCACTGGCGGCCGGCCTGCCCGTGCGGTACGCCTCCTGCCCGGCCATCGAGGACCTGCCGCCGCACACCGCGCCTGCCGCGCTCCGCGTCCGGGGCGGCCCGGAGGCGTTCGCCCGCGCCCTGGCGGACGCCCGGGCGGACGGGCCCCGCCCGCGCACCGCGCCGGAAGCCGCCCGTCACTACAGCATCGACCGCAGCGCCGCCCAGCTCATGGGCGTCTACGCCGCCGCGGCCCCGCACTCGTCGAACCCGTCACCCCAGGGAGCCAGTTCCTCATGACCGAGAACACCGCCGGACCGCGCCGCCCGGCCCTCGCCCGCACCCGGGCCCTGCCGTCCTGGTCGCTGCTCGCGGCCGGCCTCGTCGCCGGCTCGCTGCTCGGCGGCACCTACGGCCTGGTCAGGACGCCCACGTACACGGCCACGAGTTACGTCGTCGCCGTACCCACCGAGAAGTCCGAACCGGCGTCCGCGCTCGGCTTCGCGCAGGTCTACGGCCGGGTCGCCACCCAGCTCGCGGTGCTCGGCGACGCGCAGGTCTGGGCCGGGGTGCCGGTGAGGACGCTGAAGTCGAGCGTGCAGACGGCGACCTCGCCGGACGCGCCGATGGTGGCGATCACGGCGACCTCCTCCCGCCCTGACCTGGCCGCCGACATGGCCAACGCCGTCTCGCGCGCGCTGACCCGGCACGCGAACGACACGAAGGCCGAGACCCACGTCGAGCTCCAGCAGTTCGCCCGCGCCGTCACACCCACCGACCCGTCCTCGGTCTCGCCGGCCGTGACGGGAATCGTGGGGGCGAGCGCGGGCGGTCTGCTCGGCGGTCTGCTGCTGCTGGTGCGGCCCCGGCGGACCACCCAGGAACCCGCGTGGCCGGCCTCCGTGCCGAGCCCGGCCACCGCCGCCGACGTGCACGGGCAGCTGTGAGGTACTCGGCGCAGCTCGTCACCGACGAGGCCGGTTTCGCCGGGCTGGCCGGGGACTGGGAGCGCCTGTACGACCGGTGCGCCGCCGCGACCCCGTTCCAGAGCCACGCCTGGCTGCACTCCTGGTGGCTGTCGTACGGCAGGCCCGGCCGGCTGCGCCTGGTGCTGGTGCGCGACGGCGCCGAACTGGTCGCCGCCGCCCCGCTGATGCGCGTACGGCGGCCGGTGCCGGCGCTCGTGCCGCTGGGCGGGGCGATCTCCGACTACGGGGACGTCCTGCTGGACGACGAGCGCGGCGAGGAGGCGGTGGCCGCGCTCACCGAGGGCCTGTCCAGCGCCGCCCGCACCGCGCTGATCGACTTCCGCGAGGTGCGTCCCGGCGGCGCCGCCGAGCTGATCTACGACCGCTGGCCAGGGCCGCGCCGCCGGGTGAGCGACTCGGTGTGCCTGGAGCTGCCCGCGCTGCCGATGGACGAACTGGTGGCCCGGCTGCCGTCGGCGAAGGCCCAGCGGGTGCGCGCCAAGCTGCGCAAGCTGACCGCTCTCGGGGTGGAGCGCCAGGTCGTACGGCCGGACGAGGTGGACGCGGCGCTGCACCGGCTGCTGGACCTGCACCGCCTCCAGTGGCAGGGCCGGAAGGTGACGTCCGAGCATCTGCGGCCCCGGTTCTGCGACCACCTGGTGCGCTCGGTGGGCCCGATGGTGCGCTCGGGCAACGCCGTGGTCACGGAGTTCCGGCTGGACGACGACGTGGTGGCCGTGGACCTGACACTGCTGTCGCGGCGCCTGGCGGGCGGCTACCTCTACGGCGCCCACCCGCGGCTGCGTGAGCGCAAGGCGGACGTGGCGGTGATGCTCCTCGACGCGTGCGCCGAGCACACCCGAAGCGGTGCGCCCGGCACGCTGAGCCTGCTGCGCGGCAACGAGCCGTACAAGCACCACTGGCGGCCCGAACCGGTCGTCAACCAACGGCTGTTGCTGGCCCGGCGGCGCACCGCCCCGCTGCTGTCGGCGGCGCTGTGCGACGTCGCCGCCCGGCGGCGGGGGAAGGAACTGCTGCGCAGATGGAGGGAGCGCGGTGGGGGGGGGGGGGGGGGGGGGGGGGGGGGGGGGGGGGGGGGGGGGGGGGGGGGGGGGGGGGGGGGGGGGGGGGGGGGGGGGGGGGGGG
>NZ_JBWKDW010000038.1:34525-61696 GCF_056435735.1 Streptomyces sp. NPDC043878 | reverse complement strand
GTCAGCCAGGCGCCCGATGTCATAGGCCCGCTGTCTGGGCGCTACTGCCCCCCCCCCCCCCCCCCCCCCCCCCCCCCCCCCCCCCCCCCCCCCGCGTCCAGGGTGCGGCTCAGCCGAGCGCCAGGCCGTTCACCGGAAGGCCGTGCGTGGGCAGGCCCTTGCCGACCGGCAGGCCGCCGAGCAGGCCGGCGACCGGCGCGGTCGGACCTTCGGCGAGCAGCTGCCGGGCAACGGGCTGCGCGGCGGCCAGTCCGGTGCCGAGCGCGGTCTGCCCCTGGGACAGCGCCTCGCCGGCACCGGGGAGCGCCTGCGTGATGTTCTCGGCCGGGAGCGTCCGGGTGATGCCGTCGAGCGCCTGGGGGGCGTCCGGGACGGCCGGGGCGGCGTTCGCGGCGCCGGCACCGGCGGCGGCGAAGGCGGCACCGAGGGCGGCGACACCGAGGGTCCTGGCAGCAGACTGCTTCATGGAATGCGTCCTCGAAATGGGGTGACGGGATGTGAGCGGTCCACGACCGTAAACACGACGACCCGCCCGCCGCAAACATCGAAATGCGGACGGGTGGTGAGCACCTGTCCGCATTCCGTATCCCCGAGATGGTCCGCCTCAGCCCTCCGAGGCCGTGAAACCGCTGGTGGAGGCGGTTTGCTTGAACAGCCATTCGGACTTCAGCTCGGCATAACCGGGCTTGATGACGTCATTGATCATCGCGAGTCGTTCGTCGAAAGGAATGAACGCTGATTTCATCGCATTGACGGAGAACCACTGCATGTCGTCGAGCGTGTAACCGAACGCCTCGACCAGGTGCTCGAATTCGCGGCTCATGCTGGTCCCGGACATCAGCCGGTTGTCGGTGTTCACCGTGGCACGGAAATGCAGCCGGCGCAGCAGCCCGATGGGGTGCTCGGCGTAGGAGGTGGCGGCCCCGGTCTGGAGGTTGGAGCTCGGGCAGAGCTCCAGCGGGATGCGCTTGTCCCGGACGTAGGAGGCGAGCCGCCCGAGTTTCACCGTGCCGTTTTCGTGGACCTGGATGTCGTCGATGATGCGCACCCCGTGCCCGAGCCGGTCGGCGCCGCACCACTGCAGGGCCTGCCAGATGGACGGCAGTCCGAAGGCCTCGCCGGCGTGGATGGTGAAGTGGTTGTTCTCGCGCTTGAGGTACTCGAAGGCGTCGAGGTGCCGGGTGGGCGGGTAACCGGCCTCGGCGCCCGCGATGTCGAAGCCGGCCACGCCCAGATCCCGGTAGCGGTTGGCGAGTTCGGCGATCTCCAGGGCGCGGGCCGCGTGCCGCATGGCGGTGAGCAGGGCGCCGACGCGGATGCGGTTGCCGTTCTCCCGGGCGAGCCGCTCCCCTTCCCGGAAGCCCTCGTTGACGGCCTCGACGACCTCTTCGAGGCTGAGTCCGCCTTCCAGGTGCTGCTCGGGCGCGTAGCGCACCTCGGCGTAGACGACCCCGTCGGCGGCGAGGTCCTCGGCGCACTCGGCGGCGACCCGCACGAGAGCCTCGCGGGTCTGCATGACGCCGACGGTGTGCGAGAAGGTCTCCAGGTACCGTTCCAGCGAACCGGAGTCGGCCGCCTCGCGGAACCAGACACCGAGCCGGTCCGGGTCCGTCTCGGGGAGTGCGGAGTACCCGGTGTCCCGGGCGAGGTCGACGACTGTGCCGGGGCGCAGCCCGCCGTCGAGGTGGTCGTGCAGCAGAACCTTCGGCGCCCGGAGGATCTGCTCCGTGCTGGGGGTGTTCCCCGTCTGGGCAGTCTGGCTCGTCATTTCCGCACTCTAACTCCTACGCGCGTAGATCGCCCGCTGTACGAATCCGCCGATACGTAACGGTGACCGCACGGCCTAGTGGCGTACACCGTTGCTTCTGACACTGTTCTGTCATGGCACAGCAAGCGACGCCGGTTCGCACGGCCCGGCTGGGGAGGGCGTTCGGCCCGGAACCGACGGCGGTGAGCGGCGTGGTGCTGCTGCTGCCCGGCGGCGACGAGGTCTCCGGCCGCAGGCCGTCTCCCGTGATGGTGACCGCTTTCGTACGCGCGTTGGGGCGCCGGCTGGCCCGGGCGGGCCGGGAGGAGGGCCTGGCCGCACACGTCGTGCACTACCGCTACCGCGGCTGGAACGGCGCCGCGGCCCATCTGGCGGGAGACGCCTCCTGGGCCGCGGAGGAGGCCGTACGACGCTACGGCGACGTGCCGGTCTGCCTGGCCGGCGTCGACATGGGCGGCCGGGCGGCGCTGCGCGCGGGCGGCCACGAGGCCGTCAACTCCGTGGTGGCGATAGCCCCGTGGCTGCCCGAGGAGGACGTGGCCGCGCCCGCCGAACCGGTGCGGCAGCTCGTGGGCCGGCGGGTCCTGCTCGTGCACGGCACCAACGACGCGCGCACCGACCCCGAACTGTCGTTCCGGTTGGCGGCACGGGCGAAGAAGGCGAACCGGGACGTGTGCCGGTTCGAAGTCCACTCCGACGGCCACGCGTTGAACCAGCACCGCACCGAAGTCCTCGCTCTCGGCGAGGACTTCGTCATGGGCTCACTGTTCGGCCGCTCCTTCTCGCGCCCGGTGGAAGACGCCCTTGCCGCGCCCCCGCCGCTGGGGCTGCGCATGCCGCTGGCGGCGGGCTTCGGCAAGTCGCCGCGGCGGTAGGCGCGTTGCCGGAGCGCGTGGCAGGGCAGACCGCCAACGGGGTTCAGGCCGGCAGGAGGTTGCCGCGTCGGGAGAGGAGGAACTTCTTGAAGGCGGCGACCGGGGCGGTGTCCGGGTGGCCGTCGAGCCAGGCGACGCCGATCTCCCGTACCGCCCGCGGAGCGGTGACCGTCAGCTCCACCACACCCGGGCGGGGGACGGCGGGCGGGGGCAGCAGCGCGACGCCGAGTCCGGCGGCGACCAGCCCGCGCAGGGTCTCGGCCTCCTCGCCCTCGAAGGCGACCCGGGGCTGGAAGCCGGCCTCCCTGCACAGGTCGTCGGTGATGCGGCGCAGGCCGTAGCCGGGTTCCAGGGTCACGAAGGTCTCCTCGGCGGCCTCGGCGAGCCGGACGCGTCTGCGGGCGGAGAGCCGGTGGTCGGCGGGGACCACCAGGCGCAGCTTCTGCTCGTCGAGGCGGCGGCCCACGAGGTCGGGCGCGTCCGGCACCGGCGAGGTGAGGCACAGGTCGAGCTCGCCCGCCCGCAGGCCCTCCAGCATCGCCTCCCCGTGGTTCTGGACCAGGCTGAAGCGGACCCGGGGATGGTCGGCGCGGAAGGCGCGGATGAGGCCGGGGACCGTCTCCGAGCCCATGGTGTGCAGGAAGCCGAAGGCGACCTTGCCGGTGGCCGGGTCGGCGTCGGCGCGCACCTCGTCGGCGGCGCGTGCGATCTCGGCGAGGGCGCGTTCGACGGAGGTGAGGAAGGTGCGTCCGGCGGGGGTGAGCGACAGCGTCCGGCCGCGGCGGGCGAACAGGTCGATCCCGAGGTCGTGTTCGAGCCGGACCATCGCCCGGGACAGGGTGGACTGCGGCACCCGCATCTCCTGCGCGGCGCGCGTGACGTGCTCGGTGCGGGCGACACCCGCGAAGTGGGCGAGCCGCGGCGCGAGCAGGGCGACGAGATCGCCGGTGTCTTCTGTGTCACCGGACCGTGACAGGCGGGGCTGTGACCTCTGCTGATGCACCATGGGAACGATTATGGCGATTCCGTGCATTGGACGGATGAGCGGGGCCGTACGTAGCTTCGAGGCATGTCTCCCGCCAGTACCGGGGCGTCCACCGTCGTGGACGCCACCGCCGTCGTCCCCGCCGTCACCGACACCCGCATGAGCCCGGGCGGCCCCGGCTACCGCCGGATGAGCCTCGCCCTCTTCCTCGCCGGTGTCGCGACCTTCGCGCTGCTCTACTCCACGCAGGCCCTGCTGCCGCTGATCTCCGGCGAGTTCGGGGTGGCGGCGAGCGAGGCGAGCTGGACGGTGGCGGCGGCCACGGGCGGCCTCGCGGTGTTCGTCCTCCCGATGAGCGCCCTGTCGGAACGGTACGGACGCCGTGCGGTCATGACGGCCTCGCTCGCGGTCGCGGCGGCCGTCGGCGTGCTGGTCCCCCTCGCCCCCTCGCTGACCGCGCTGGTCGCCCTGCGCGCCCTCCAGGGCGCCGCGCTGGCCGGCCTGCCCGCGTCGGCGACCGCCTACCTCGCGGAGGAGGTCAGGCCGAAGGCGCTGGTCACGGCGATCGGCCTGTTCGTCGCGGGCAACAGCGTCGGCGGGATGAGCGGCCGGGTCATCACCGGCTGGGTCGCGCAGGAGTGGGGCTGGCGGATCGCGGTCGGCGTGGTCGGGGCGATCGCGGTGGGCTGCGCGGTGGCGTTCCGGGTGCTCCTGCCGGCGCCGAGGCACTTCACGCCGGGCTCGCTGCGCCCGCGTGTCCTGGCCGGCACGGTCCGCGACCACCTGTCCGACCCGCTGCTGCGCCGGCTGTACGCGATCGGCGCCCTGTTCATGACGGTGTTCGGCGGGGTCTACACCGTGATCGGCTACCGGCTGACCGAGGCCCCCTTCGGCCTGCCGCAGGGCATCGTCGGCTCGATCTTCCTCGTCTACCTGGTCGGCACGGTGTCGGCGTCCACGGCGGGCCGGCTGGTGGGCCGCCTCGGCCGGCGCGGGGCGCTCTACCTGGCCGGCGGCACCACGGCGGCGGGCCTGCTGCTGTCCCTGGCGGACTCCCTCGCGCTGGTCCTGCTCGGCCTGGTGCTGATCACCGCCGGTTTCTTCGCGGGCCACGCGGTGGCGTCCTCGGCGGTCAGCAAGACCGCGACACACGGCCGCGCACAGGCGTCCGCCCTCTACCAGTCGGCGTACTACATCGGCTCCAGCGCGGGCAGCACGGTGGGCGCGCTGGCCTTCCACGCGGGCGGCTGGGCCGGAACGGTGGCGGTCGGCGTGCTGGCGGTCCTGGGCGTCGTGGCGATCACCGTGCTCGGCTCGCGCGCGGCACGGGTCGCGGCGCGGCGGCGGCCGGTACCAGCGCACTGACGTCCACACCCCCGGGACCAGGTTCACGGCACGCTTGTGACCTGCGGGTTTCCCCACTCGGGACGCCATTGTCAGTCGCCTGCGGTAGCTTCCGAAGTGCGAGAGCGCGACGACGCGCACCCGCGAAGGAACGGCCACAGGGGTGGGTGGACGATGACCAACGGCACGGCGACGACGACGGACCTGGACGTCCGGCTGGAGAAGCACCGGACCGAGCTGACCGGCTACTGCTACCGGATGCTCGGCTCGTCCTTCGAGGCCGAGGACGCGGTGCAGGACACGATGGTCCGCGCCTGGCGCAGCTACGACAAGTTCGAGGGCCGCTCCAGTCTGCGCTCCTGGCTCTACCGCATCGCGACCAACGTCTGCCTGGACATGCTGACGGCCGGCAACAAGCGGGCGCGGCCCATGGACCTCACGGAGTCGACGCCCCTCGCCCGGGCCGCCCTCTCCCCCCGCCCCGACCACACCTGGCTGGAGCCGATGCCGGACGCCCGCGTCCTGCCGGTGGTCGAGGACCCGGCGGAGGCGGCGGTGGCCAAGGAGTCCGTGCGGCTCGCCTTCATGGCGGCCCTCCAGCGACTCCCGCCCAAGCAGCGGGCGGTGCTGATCCTGCGCGAGGTGCTGGCCTGGCGGGCGAGCGAGGTCGCCGAACTCCTCGACACCTCCGTCGCGTCGGTCAACAGCGCCCTCCAGCGGGCCCGGGCGACCCTCGCCGAGCGGGACGAGAAGGCGGCCGACGCGGCCGTCTCCGACCCGCTGGACGAGGAGCAGCAGAAACTGCTGGAGCGCTACGTCGCCGCCTTCGAGGGCTACGACATGACGGCGCTGACGGCGCTGCTGCACGAGGACGCCGTCATGACGATGCCGCCGTTCGACCTGTGGCTGACCGGCCACCAGGACATCACCGGCTTCATGACCACCCTCGGCGCCGCCTGCGAGGGCTCGCGGCTGCTGCCGGTCCAGGTCAACGGCGCGCCGGGCTTCGCCCAGTACAAGCCGGACCCGGAGGCGGGCGGCTTCATCCCGTGGGCGGTGCAGGTCCTGGAGATCTCAGACGGCCGGCTCACCGGGTTCCACTTCTTCCTCGACACGCAGCGGTGGTTCCCGCTGTTCGGCCTGCCGCTCCGCCTCGAAGCGGAGGCCGACCAGGTCGAGAAGGGCGGGTAGCGCCGGGTCCGGATCGCGCAGCCGCAGTCGTACGCCGGCCCGCAGGGCGGTGAGCTGGAGCCGCGCGAGCAGGTCGACGGCGGCGAGGCACGGCGGCCCGAGCCCGCCGGCGTCGCACACCACCACCCCGGCCCCGGTGGCCTCCACGAGCGCCCGCAGGTCCGCGCACAGCGCCGTCACCGCGTCCCGGGTGACGGGACCGGCCAGCACGAGTACGGCGGGTGTCGTGGCGTTCACGAGCGGTAGACCGGTCGGGCGCGCACAACTCATCGCAACCGGCGGCCGGGCTCGCCGTCCACCTGGTTTCCCCCGCGCCGACAAGACGGACGGGACCGGTGGCGATCCACCACCGGTCCCGTCCGTCCGAACGACAGAGCCCCTGGTCAGGCGATACGTTCCAGCACGACCGGTGACGCGGTGAAACCGGCGTCCGCCGAACCGATGTCGTACGCGCCCTCGACCGCCTCCAGCGCGTACGCGAAGCGCTCGGGGGTGTCGGTGTGCAGGGTCAGCAGGGGCTGGCCCGCGGTCACCGCGTCGCCCGGCTTGGCGTGCAGTTCGACGCCGGCGCCCGCCTGCACCGGGTCCTCCTTGCGGGCGCGTCCGGCGCCCAGACGCCAGGCGGCGACGCCGACGCCGTAGGCGTCCAGCCGGGTCAGGACGCCGGACGACGGCGCCTTGATGACGTGCTGTTCCTTCGAGGTGGGCAGGGCCGCGTCGGGGTCGCCGCCCTGGGCCGCGATCATGCGGCGCCAGACGTCCATCGCCGAGCCGTCGGCCAGGGCCTTCGCCGGGTCGGCGTCCTTCACGCCGGCCGCGTCGAGCATCTCGCGGGCCAGGGCGATCGTCAGTTCCACCACGTCGGCGGGGCCGCCGCCGGCCAGGACCTCCACCGACTCGCGGACCTCCAGCGCGTTGCCGGCGGTGAGGCCGAGCGGGGTCGACATGTCGGTGAGCAGGGCGACCGTCCGCACCCCGTGGTCGGTGCCCAGGCCCACCATCGTCGAGGCCAGCTCGCGCGCGTCCTCGATGGTCTTCATGAAGGCGCCGGTGCCGACCTTGACGTCGAGGACCAGGGAGCCGGTGCCCTCGGCGATCTTCTTCGACATGATCGAGGAGGCGATCAGCGGGATCGCCTCGACCGTGCCGGTCACATCGCGCAGCGCGTAGAGCTTCTTGTCGGCGGGGGCCAGACCGTCGCCCGCCGCGCAGATCACCGCGCCCGTGGTGTCCAGGACGTGCAGCATCTCCTCGTTGGACAGCAGCGCGCGCCAGCCGGGGATCGACTCCAGCTTGTCGAGCGTGCCGCCGGTGTGGCCGAGCCCGCGGCCCGACAGCTGCGGGACGGCCGCTCCGCAGGCGGCGACCAGCGGCGCCAGCGGCAGGGTGATCTTGTCGCCGACGCCGCCCGTGGAGTGCTTGTCGGCGGTGGGCCGGGACAGCGCCGAGAAGTCCATCCGCTCGCCGGAGGCGATCATCGCGGCCGTCCAGCGGGCGATCTCGCGGCGGTTCATGCCGTTGAGCAGGATGGCCATCGCGAGCGCGGACATCTGCTCGTCGGCGACCTCTCCCCGGGTGTACGCGTCGATGACCCAGTCGATCTGCTCGTCGCTGAGCTCACCGCGGTCCCGCTTGGCGCGGATGACGGAGATGGCGTCCATGGCCATGGCTTTCCTTCCGAACGTTCAGAAACCGTGCGGCCCCTCCGGTGGTGCGGAGGGGCCGCAAGGGAGTTACCTGGTGAGGTGCCCGGGCCCGAAGGCCTGCGGCAACATCTCCGCCAGCGGCAGGATGCCCGCCGGCGTGTCCAGCAGCAGGCCGGGACCGCCGAACTCGTAGAGCAGCTGCCGGCAGCGGCCGCACGGCACGAGGATGGCGCCCTTGCCGTCGACGCAGGTGAAGTGCGTCAGCCGGCCGCCCCCGCTGCGCTGGAGCTCCGAGACGAGCCCGCACTCGGCGCACAGCCCGAGCCCGTACGACGCGTTCTCGACGTTGCAGCCGGAGACGGTGCGCCCGTCGTCGACCAGGGCCGCGACCCCGACGGGGTAACCCGAGTAGGGCGCGTACGCACGCCCCATGGCCTCCCGGGCCACCTCCCGCAACGCGTCCCAGTCGACGGCCGGCGGGGGCGTCACTTGCCTTGCCCCTTGCGGTAGCGCATGCCGTCCGCCTTGGGCATCCTGAGGCGCTGCGCCGACAGCGACAGCACGAGCAGGGTGACGACGTAGGGGGTGGCGCCGACGAAGTCGCTCGGTACCTCGTTCGTGAAGAGGTACCACAGAAGGACGAGCCCGCCCACGAAGAGGCTGATGCCGGCCTGCCAGTGCGCCTTGCGGTACAGCTTCCAGCCGCCGAGCACCGCGAGCAGGACGACCAGCAGGAGCAGCAGTGCGTGCACGGTCTCACCGCCGTTGCGCAGTTGCAGAGCGTCCGAGTAGCCGAACAGTCCGGCGCCCATCGCCAGTCCGCCGGGCCGCCAGTTACCGAAGATCATGGCGGCGAGGCCGATGTAGCCACGCCCGCCGGTCTGGCCCTCCAGGTAGATGTGCGAGGTGACCAGCGCGAGGAAGGCGCCGCCGAGTCCGGCGAGGCCGCCGGAGACAGCCACGGCCGCGTACTTGTACCGGTAGACGTTGACACCGAGCGACTCCGCGGCGACCGGGTTCTCACCGCAGGAACGCAGCCGCAGACCGAACGCGGTGCGCCACAGCAGCCACCAGCTCGCGACGAACAGGACCACGGCGAGGATCGTCACCACGGACACGTCGGTGACCAGGCCGCCGAGGATGCCCGCGAGGTCGGAGACGAGGAACCAGTGGTGCTTCTCGATCGACTGGAGGGCGTCCGAGAGTCCGGGCACGGTGATGTGGCCGAGGGAGTCGACGGGCGGGGACTGCTTGGGGTTGCCGCCCGCCTCCGCCGCTTTGCCGTCCGAGAAGAACAACTTGGCGAGGTACTGGGTGGTGCCCAGGGCGAGCAGGTTGATCGCGACGCCGGAGACGATGTGGTCCACGCCGAAGGTGATGGTCGCGACCGCGTGCACCAGGCCGCCGAGGACGCCGAAGCCGACACCGCACAGCAGGCCGAGCCAGGGGCTGGACTGCCAGCCGATCCAGCCGGCGCCGAAGGTGCCGAGGATCATCATGCCTTCGAGGCCGATGTTGACCACACCGGCCCGCTCGGACCACAGGCCCGCGAGGCCGGCGAGACCGATGGGCACGGCGAGGCCCAGCGCGGCTCCGACCTGTCCCGCGGAGGTGAGCTGGTTGGCGCCGGTGATGACGCGAACCGCGGCCACGAGCAGCAGCGCACCCGCGATGATCATGAGGATCTGGCCGAGGGACCGGCCCGAGCGCTTGCCCGCGGTGTCCGCCTTGGGCGCCGCGGGGGGCGGCGCGTCGGTCATCGTGGCAGTCATCACGCCACCTCCTGCTTCTGGGTCGGGGCGGCGGCCTGGGCGGCGAGCTCGGCACCGACCCGCTGCTGCTGGCGTTTGAGGCCGTACCGGCGTACGAGCTCGTAGGCGATGACGACACACAGGACGATGACGCCCTGGATGACGCCCAGGATTTCCTTGTCGTACCCCTGGAACTCCAGGTGGTTGGTGGTGCGCTCCAGGAAGCCCCACAGAAGGGCGCCGAGCGCGATGCCGACCGGGTTGTTGCGGCCCAGCAGCGCGATGGCGATGCCGGTGAAACCGATGCCCGACGGGAAGTCGTTGCTGAACTGGTGGCTGTCGTTGAGGAGGGTCGGCATGCCGATCAGACCGGCCACGGCACCTGAGATGAGCATGCTGGTGGCGATCATGCGCTTGACGCTGACGCCACTCGCCGCGGCAGCCGTCTCGGACTGGCCGACAGTGCGCAGGTCGAACCCGAAGCGGGTGCGGCCGAGCACGAACCAGTAGGCCACGCCGACGATCACGGCGATCACGACGAAGCCCCAGAGCACCCCGGCCGCGCCCGTGTCGAACGAGAAGAACCACGAGTCCTGCGGCAGTGGCTTGGTCGACACGACCGTGCCGCCGCTCTGCAGTTCGGCGAGCTTGCCGGGCTGCAGGAGGTAGGCGATGATCGCGGTCGCGATGGAGTTCAGCATGATCGTCGAGATGACCTCGCTGACGCCGCGGGTCACCTTGAGGACACCGGCGATACCGGCCCAGAGGGCGCCCACGCCCATCGCGCAGAGGATCATCAGCGGGATCGAGAGGAAGCCCGGCAGGGTCAGCGCGCCGCCCAGCACCGCCGCGAAGAACGCGCCGAGCCGGTACTGGCCGTCCACGCCGATGTTGAACAGGTTCATGCGGAAGCCGATGGCCACCGCGACGCCCGCCAGGTAGTAGGTCGTCGCCTTGTTCAGGATGTAGACCTGGCTGTCGCTGGCGGAGCCGTAGGTCAGCATGTCGCTGAAGGCCGCGCCCGGGTTCTTGCCGGTGGCGAGGATCACCAGGGTGGTGACGACGATCGCGGCGACGAGGGCGAGCAGCGGCGCCGCGATCCCGAGGAGCAGCCGCTCCTTGTCGATCCGGGAGGTGAGCTTGTTCATCGGTCGTCGTCCTCTGTGTGCTCCAGGTGGCCGGTGGCCGCGCCCGTCATGGCGGAACCGAGCTCCTCGGGGGTGATCGTGGCGGGGTCGGCGTCGGCGACCAGGCGGCCGCGGTACATCACCCGCAGGGTGTCCGAGAGCCCGATGAGCTCGTCCAGGTCGGCCGAGATCAGCAGCACGGCCAGACCCTCGCGGCGGGCCTCGCGGATGTGGTCCCAGATCGCGGCCTGCGCACCGACATCGACGCCGCGGGTGGGGTGAGCGGCGATGAGGAGCTTGGGGCGGTGGCTCATCTCCCGGCCGACGATCAGCTTCTGCTGGTTGCCGCCGGACAGCGACGCGGCCGTCACCTCGATGCCGGGAGTGCGGACGTCGTACGCCCCGACGATGCGCTCGGTGTCGGCGCGGGCCGCCTTGATGTCGAGCAGCACGCCGCGCGAGTTGGGCCGCTCGGTGACGTGGCCCAGGATGCGGTTCTCCCACAGCGGCGCCTCGAGGAGCAGGCCGTGGCGGTGGCGGTCCTCGGGGATGTAGCCGACACCGGCCTCCCGGCGGCGACGGGTGGGGGCGTGCGAGATGTCCGCGCCGTCCAGCGTGATGACGCCGGCGTCGGGATCGCGGATGCCCATGATCGCCTCGACCAGCTCGGACTGGCCGTTGCCCTCCACGCCGGCGATGCCGAGGACCTCACCCTTGTGGATGGTGAAGGAGATCTCGTCGAGGATGATCCGCTCGACGCCGTCGAGGTCCACCTGGGTCAGGTGCAGCCCGTCCAGCTCCAGCAGCGGGACGTCCGTGACGGTGGACTCCTCGGTCTCCGGCGTGGGCAGTTCGCTGCCGACCATCAGCTCGGCGAGCTGCTTGGCGGTGGTGGTCCTCGGCTCGACCGTACCGACGGTGGTGCCGCGCCGGATGACGGTGATCTCGTCGGCCACGGACAGCACTTCGCCCAGCTTGTGGGAGATGAAGATGACGGTGAGGCCCTCGGCCTTCAGCTCGCGGAGGTTGTCGAAGAGGGCGTCGACCTCCTGCGGCACGAGGACGGCGGTGGGCTCGTCGAGAATGAGGGTCTTGGCCCCGCGGTAGAGGACCTTGAGGATCTCCACCCGCTGGCGGTCGGCGACGCCGAGTTCCTCCATGAGGACGTCGGGCCGGACGTTCAGCCCGTACGCGTCGGAGATCTCCTTCACCTTCGTACGCGCCTTGGCTCCGATGCCGTGGAGCTTCTCCGCACCGAGGACGACGTTCTCGAGGACGGTGAGGTTGTCGGCGAGCATGAAGTGCTGGTGCACCATGCCGATGCCGCGGGCGATGGCGTCGGCGGGGTTGCTGAAGGTGACCGTCTCGCCGTTCACCGTGATGGTGCCCTCGTCCGGCTGCTGCATGCCGTAGAGGATCTTCATCAGGGTGGACTTGCCGGCACCGTTCTCGCCGCACAGGGCGTGGACGGTGCCCGCGGCGACGGTGATGTCGATGTCGCGGTTGGCGACGACGCCGGGGAAGCGTTTGGTGATGCCGCGCAGTTCGACGGCAGCGGGAGGGCTGGACGCGTTGATGGCGCACTCTCCTGGGGGAAAGGGGCTGCGTAGGGGAGGGCAGGCGTCGGCGACGCTAGCGCGGCAACTCCGCGCTACACGCGTAGAGTTGACACATTGTTATGGCTCGGCGAAGGGCTGCTGGGCGGCCCCTCGCCGAGCCGGGTCCGACGGGACCCATCAGGTCACGGGGTGGTGTTGACCTTGATGTCGCCGTCGATGATCTTCTTCTTGGCCGCGTCCAGCTTGGACTGGATGTCGTCGATGAAGCCACCACTGGTGGCCAGCGAGACGCCGTTCTTGGCGAGCGAGTAGTTGTTGGTGCCCGTCAGCGGCTTGCCCTCGTGCACCGACTTGATGAAGTCGTACACGCCGGTGTCGACGTTCTTGACCATCGAGGTCAGGATCGAGTTCTTGTACTTGGCCAGACCCGGGATGTTGTACTGGTCGGAGTCCACGCCGATGGCCCAGGCGCCCTTGACGCCGCTGACGGCTTCGATCGCGCCGTTGCCGGAGGAACCCGCCGCCGTGTAGATGACGTCGGCACCCTTGTCGAGCATGCCCTGCGCCGCTTCCGAGCCCTTGTCGGGGCTGGAGAAGCCGGAGAGGTCACTGCCGTGGGTCAGGTACTGGACGTCGACCTTGACCTTCGGGTTCGTGTCCTTGACGCCCTGGACGTAGCCCGCCTCGAACTTCTTGATCAGCGGAGTGTCGACACCGCCGATGAAGCCGACGTGGTTCTTCTTGGTCTTGAGGGCGGCGGCGACACCGGCCAGGTACGAGCCCTGCTCCTCGGTGAAGGTGATGCTGTCGACGTTCTTGACGTCCACCACCGAGTCGACGATGCCGAAGTTCGTCTTCGGGAACTTCGCGGCGACCTTGGCCATCGACGCGGCGTAGGAGAAACCCACACCCACGATCGGGTTGTAGCCGGCGTCGGCCAGGTCCGTCAGGCGCTGCTCGCGGTCGGCCTCGGTGTCGGAGGTCTTGGCGGTCAGCTCCTTGATGGAGCCGCCGAACTCGGCCTTGGCCTTGTCGGCTCCGCGCGCGGCCGAGTCGTTGAAGGACCGGTCGCCGCGGCCGCCCACGTCGAAGGCGAGGCCGATCTTGACTCCCTTGCCGCTACCGGCGGAGGCGGACGACGAGCTGTCGCTGTCGGAGGAGGTACTGCCACAGGCTGTGGCAGTCAGTGCGAGGGCTGCGGATGCGAGACACGCAGCAGAAAGCTTGGCTACCCGGCGCACGGGAAGGCTCCTTCACCTGACCTGAGCGCCATGTCGGCGCTGATGTGAGCACCATGCCAGTGCCCGAGCCGGGACGCCCCGTCGGCGTCGGCTTCGCGGCATCGTAACGCGCGTAGATGTCAGAAAAAGACCTCTTCATAAGCCGTTATCGATTCGAGGCAAACGGCGTCTGAACTCGTCCCCTTCCCCCGCCATCCCGCTGATTGCGAACAGCGCACGAATGGCTTACAAGTGTGTTGCGCCGGACGGTGGACCGGCCCTCCGAGAGGGCCGGTCGGTCATCGCTCGGCCGCGTCCAGCAGCGCCGCCGCCGTGAAGAGTTCCACTCCCACCGTGATCGCCGACTCGTCGGCGTCGAAGTCGCCCTGGTGGAGGTCGCGCACGGTGCGTTCGCCGGGAGGGCGGACGCCGAGGCGGGCCATGGCGCCGGGTACCTGCTCCAGGTACCAGGAGAAGTCCTCGCCGCCGAGGCTCTGCTCGGTGCCCTCGACCGACGCGGCACCTCGTCGCGCGGTCATGGCGTCCCGCAGGAGTTCGGTGACCGCCGGGTCGTTGACCACCGGCGGGACTCCGCGGATGTAGTTGATCTCGGACTTGGCCCCGTGCAGGTTCGCGACCTCGTCGATGGCCGCCACGACCACGTCGGGCGCCTCGCGCCAGGCGTCGATGTCCAGGCAGCGCACGGTCCCGGACAGCTCGGCGTGCTGCGGGATCACGTTCGGCGCGTGTCCCGACTCGATCCGTCCCCAGGTCACGGCGAGTCCGTGCCGGGTGTCCACGCGCCGGCCGATGAGCGCGGGCACGTCGACGGCCACGCGGGCGGCCGCGGTCACCAGGTCGGTCGTCAGGTGCGGCCGGGCGGTGTGGCCGCCGGGCCCGTCGAGGGCCACCTCCAGCCGGTCGCAGGCCGAGGTGATCGCGCCCTCCCGGAGCCCGATGCGTCCGGCGTCCACCCGGGGGTCGCAGTGCACGGCGATCATCCGCCCCACCCCGGCGAGGACCCCGTCCTCGATGGCGTCGGCGGCGCCGCCGGGCAACACCTCCTCCGCGGGCTGGAAGACCAGCCGCACCGGCCGGGGCAGCAGACCCAGGCTGTGCAGGCCGGCCAGCACGAGGCCGGCGCCCAGCACCACGGTGGTGTGCACGTCGTGTCCGCAGGCGTGCGCGCGGTCCGGCACGGTCGAGCGGTACGGGCAGTCACTCTTGGTGTCCGGGATGGGCAGGCCGTCGATGTCGGCGCGCAGGGCGAGCACGGGCCGCCCGGCGTCCACGTCACCGATGTCACAGACGAGCCCGGTCCCGGCGGCCAGTACGCGGGGCCGCAGGCCGGCCTTCTCGAGCCGCGCTTTGATCGCCGCGGTGGTGCGGAACTCCTGGTTGCCGAGTTCGGGGTGCATGTGCAGGTCGCGCCGGAACGCGACGAGCTCGGCACGGAGCGGTTCGCTCAGTGTGCCGGGAAGCACGGCTTCCCCGGGAAGATCGGCCTCGGTCTCTTGGGACATCAGTTGCTTCACCCTCTGAAGGGTAGGACGCCGGGGTGGCCAACTGACCCGCGATCAACAAAAGTGCAACCCGTTAGGGGAAGAAAATCTGTCGGCCCGACGCATAGGTACCGGTCGGGATGGGTACACTCGCCCGCCTTCGGGTGGAGCGTGAAACCATCCACACTCCTCCACCCATACCACGTCCCGCGCGAACCACGCCGATGTGTTCATCTGTCGGAACCGCTTCGGACGCCCGTTTATGCCCGGCCCACCGGACCCGTGGGACCCGTAGGCCCCGTGGGACCCGTAGGCCCCGTGGGACCCGTAGGACCCGTAGGACCCGTGGGAAACCCCGCCCCCCGCTCCGGCGAACCCCCCGCACCCGCCCGGTGAAGCCTCCGTACGGGCCCGTCGAACACCCGGCCGGCGACCCGGCCGCGCCGCTAGGGTGCCGCAGGGTGAGCACCGAAACCCGAAACGCCGACGCCCGGAACTCCGAGACCCGAGAAGAACACCGGGCCGGGGCCGGCACCCCCGACTTCGTCCGCGCCACCCGCGCCTCCTACGACGCGATAGCCCCGGCCTACGCCGAGGCCTTCCCCGACGGGCTGGGCGACCGGCCGGTGGACCGGGCCCTGGTCACCGCCTTCGCCGAACTGGTGCGAGCGGCCGGCCCCGCGCCCGTCGCCGACGTCGGCAGCGGCCCCGGACACGTCACCGCGCGGCTCGACGCCCTCGGGGTGCCGGTCTTCGGGGTGGACGTGTCGCCCGTCATGGTGGCCCTGGCCCGGCAGGCGCACCCGGGTCTGCGGTTCCACGTCGGTTCGATGACGGGCCTGGACCTGCCGGACGAGACGCTCGGCGGTGTCCTCGCCCTCTACTCGATCATCCATGTGCCCGACGAGCACCTGCCCGCGGTGTTCGCGGAGTTCCACCGCGTGCTGGTCCCCGGCGGTCATGTACTGCTGTGCTTCCAGACCGCCGACGAGGACGACCGTATGCACCTAGCGGAGCGCTTCGGCCGGGAGATCTCGCTCGACTACTACTGGCGCACCCCCGAGACGGTGGCCGGTCTCCTCACGGGGGCGGGGCTGGACGTCCTGGCCCGCGTACGCCTCGAACCCCCCGCGGACGCGAAACGCCCCCGCGCCTTCCTGCTGGCCCGCAAGCCGGAGTAGCCACAGCGGGCGCCGCCCCGCTACACCACCTTGACCACCTTCACCGCGCTCACCGCGGACAGCCGGTGCACGTCACGGGCCGTGTCCGTGACTCCGGACAGGAAGCCCTGGGCCCGGGGTGAGGCGTTCTCCGTCAGCCAGCCGGGGTCGATGTCGCACACCGCGACCCGTACCTCGGTGCCCGCCAGGGCCAGCGGCAGGGTGTGGACCACGGTCGAGGGGAAGCTCAGGATCGTCCGGCCGATGGGTCCGCGGCGGGCGATCAGCTCCAGCGGGAGGTCCGGGCGGACGATCTCCAGACCCGTCTCCACCGCCAGCCGGTGGAGCTTCTCCGTGCTCTCGCGCCGGTGCGCGAAGTAGCGGGTCGTCCCGTGTGCCTTGGCCAGGGTGGTCACCGCTTCGAGGTAGCGGTCGGCGTCGACCACACCGGTCTCCACCAGGGACGTACCGACCATGTCGGCGCTCTTGGTGATCCGGGGCGGGCCGAAGCGGTGCCGGGTCCAGGCGAAGGTGTTCGCCGTCACCGTCACGCCGTCGGGGGTCTCCTCCATCGGCATGGAGGAGAAGATCTCCACCCGCCTTCCGCCGCCCGGTGTCAGCCGGCGCCGGGCCGCGGCGGACACCGGTGCGAACACCACGTCCCGTGCCCCTCTGCGGCCGCCCTTGCGGTGCCAGCGCACCAGCCGTTCCCCCCGGGCGAGCTGGGCGACGAACTCCATGGTGGCGGTGCCGTCGTCGACGACGACCAGGTCACGGGCGCGGGTGATGGTCAGCAGCAGCTGCACGTACCGGGAGAACGGGTCGCCCAGGACGATCCGGTCGGCCCTGCGGAGCATCCCCGACAGGCCGCCGATCGTCTGGAACGGCGCGGCCGGACCGCCCCGCGCCTCCTCCCAGCGGACCTGGTGGCCCTCCTCGCGGGCCAGCTCGGCCATGCGGCGCAGCTGGCCCCGGGTCATCGGGTCGATCGGGGACAGGACCACGAGCGTGAACCCCGCGCCGGGCGCGTGTTCGTGCGCCCACTCCAGCACGTTGAGAAGCTGTACCGGACTCTCCACGAAGGCGAGAGTGTGGGGGCCGGTGGAACCGGCGCGGGGGCTCATCGACGTACGACCGTCCCGTCGTAAGGCGTGCAGGGTATTCGGGTGGTGGGTCCGGCAGGGGTCAGACCGAGACCGGCTCGCCCGCGGCCGCGGCGATCTCCGCCTCGGCGACGACACCGCTGACGCGGCGCAGCTTCTTCATCGGGCCGAGCTCGGAGTCGTAGACCTTCTTGACGCCGTCGCCGAGGGAGGCCTCGATGGTGCGGATGTCGCGGACCAGGCGGGTGAGGCCGCCCGGCTCGACGGAGGCGGCCTGGTCGGAGCCCCACATGGCGCGGTCGAGGGTGATGTGGCGCTCGACGAAGGTGGCGCCGAGGGCGACCGCGGCGAGCGTGGTCTGCAGGCCGGTCTCGTGGCCGGAGTAGCCGATCGGGACGTTGGGGTACTCGGCCTGGAGGGTGTTGATGACCCGCAGGTTGAGCTCCTCGGCCTTCGCCGGGTAGGTGGAGGTGGCGTGGCAGAGCAGGATGTTGTCGCTGCCCAGGACCTCGACCGCGTGGCGGATCTGCTTCGGGGTGGACATGCCGGTGGAGAGGATGACGGTGCGGCCGGTGCCGCGCAGGGCGCGCAGCAGCTCGTCGTCGGTCAGGGAGGCGGAGGCGACCTTGTGGGCGGGGACGTCGAACTTCTCCAGGAAGGCGACGGCCTCGGTGTCCCACGGGGAGGCGAACCAGTCGATGTTCTTGCTCTTGGCGTACTCGTCGATCTGGCGGTACTCGTCCTCGCCGAACTCCACGCGGTGGCGGTAGTCGATGTAGGTCATGCGGCCCCAGGGGGTGTCGCGCTCGATGTCCCACTGGTCGCGCGGGGTGCAGATCTCCGGGGTGCGCTTCTGGAACTTGACCGCGTCGCAGCCGGCCTCGGCGGCGGCGTCGATCAGCTTGAAGGCGTTCTCCAGCTCCCCGTTGTGGTTGATGCCGATCTCGCCGACGACGTAGACGGGCCGGCCGGGGCCGGCGGTCTTCGAACCGAAGGTGCGCAGACGGGAGTTGGTGCTCATGGTGGAGAGGTTCCTTACTTGTCGAGGGAGTCGAGAGAGGGGCCGAGGATCCAGCTGGCGATCTCTCGGATCGCGCCGTCGCCACCGGGCACGGTGGTGACCGCGCGTGCGGCGCCGCGCACGACGTCGTGGGCGCTCGCGACCGCCACGGGCCAGCCCACGAGGGCGAAGCACGGGAGGTCGTTGACGTCGTTGCCGACGTAGAGCACGCGCTCGGGCGCGATGCCCTGCTCCTCGCACCACTGCTTGAGGGCGAGGTCCTTCCGGTCGATGCCGTGCAGGACCGGGATTCTGAGCTTCCGGGCCCGGGCGGCGACGACCGGGTTCTGCTCCGTGGACAGGATCAGCATGTCCAGGCCGCTGTCGCGCAGGGCCGCGATGCCGAGGCCGTCTCCGCGGTGCACGGAGACGAACTCCTTTCCATCGGCGTCGATCAGCACCCGGTCGTCGGTCTGGGTGCCGTCGAAGTCCAGTACGACCGCGTCGATGTCGGCGGCGGTCGGCAGCGAACCGGGGCGGTTCGCGTCGAACAGGGGGGCCAGCGCCCGCGCCCGCGCCAGTTCGTGCGGGTCGTCGATCTCCAGCACGCGGGCGGGGTCGGTGCGCACCAGTTCGGTGCGGCCGAAGAAGCGGTGCCGGTGCTCGCGGAAGCCGGCCGCGTCCATCGCGTAGGCGGCGCCGGTCTCCAGGAGGTCCTGGGGGCGGTCCTGGCGGCGCGGGCGGAAGGACTTGTCGTGGTTGACGCCGTGTCCGCCGCCGAGGTCGTCCTGGCCGTCCTCGGCGTCCCGCCAGATGAACCCGTGGAAGGGTGCCACGGTCACCGCGGTGTCGGCGCCGTTCTCGACGACCGCGGCGGCGACTCCCTCGACGTCCTCGCGGACGATGAAGGGGCTGGTGCACTGCACCAGGAGGACCGCGTCGACGGCCGCCCCGTGCAGGGCCTCATGGGCGTCCATCGCGTGCAGGACCGCGGCCTCGGAGGTCGCCGTGTCCCCGGCGATGGCGGCCGGCCGCAGCACCACCTCGGCGCCGGCGGCGCGCGCTGCCGCCGCGATGGCCTGGTCGTCGGTGGACACCACGACGTCCGTCACCAGCCGGGTCGCGCGGCACTCGCGGACGGCGCGGGCCACCAGCGGTACGCCCCCGACCGGGGCGAGGTTCTTCGCGGGCACGCCCTTGGAGCCGCCGCGCGCGGGGATCACCGCGAGCACCCGGCGCACCGAAGCGCCCTGGCCCGCCTGCGGGTTGGACATGGGCTGTACTCCTTGGGAGGTCGTCCGGGAACTCACAGCTCCCCCATCCGCCGGATCACCGGGGCGACCCGCTGCACGCCGTGCCGGTAGGCGCCGCGCGCCGCCCGGCGCACGATCTGCCGGACCGGTCCGGGGTCCTTGTCGGCGGCGGGCGCGCCGGGCAGCGGGGTGCCGTCCGGGCCGAGGTGGTGGCGGGCGAGGATGGCCGGCAGATAGCCGGGTGCGGTCGCCGGTGTGTAGTACGGGGTCAGGGGCGGCAGGCCGCCGGGCCGGCCGAGGAGCTTGGTGATGCGCTCGCGGGCCGCGCCGAACGCCTTCTCGTACGGGCCGTCGGCCGCGACCCCCTGCCGCGCCACCCACTCCTCGTCGGGCGCCGGCCGGTGCCCGTCGTCGAGCTGGTCCCAGGAGGCGAGGCAGCCGGATCCGATGAAGTGGTGGTTGCCGTGCGTCTCGCGGACCCCGAAGTCGGTCAGTACGACGGTGGGGATACGGCGGTGCAGGGCCTCCAGCGCGGCCGTGGAGCTGACCGTCACCAGCAGGTCGGTGCGGTCCAGCACCTCGCCCATGTGCCCGTACACGAGACGGAAGTTGGCCGGCAGGTCCATCCGCTGCGCCAGCTTCTGGTAGGGCAGTTCCTCGATGTGGGTGGTGTGCTCGCCGGGCCGGGAGCGCAGCTTCAGCAGCACCTCGCGCTCGGGGTGCAGCCGCGCGTGCCTCACCAGCCGGTTCAGCAGGTAGGTGCGGTCCTTGCGGGTGTCCGGGACGGACGGCTGGGCGGCGAAGACCACGGTGTACGGGTCGTGTTCGCCGGTGTAGGGGGCGCCGCCGAGGAACGGCAGCGCGACCTCGGTGACCGCCGAGGGGTCGGCGCCCACCCCGTCGTAGACCGCCCGGAACCGGTCGGCGTCCTGGCGGGAGTTGGCGAGGACCAGGTCCGCGCCGTGCCGCAGCAGGAGGCCGTCGGCGAGTTTCTCGTAGACGACGCCGACATAGCCGGTGACGACGACGGGGCGCTTCGCCCGGCCCTCCCAGACCCGCTTCAGGCCGTGCAGCATCGCCTGCACACCGCCGCCGACGAGGGCGAGCACGACGATGTCGTACGGCTCCTCCGCCATGGCGCGCAGGAACTCCACGCCGGTGACCTCCCGCAGGGAGTCGGCGCGGACGCCCACCTCCTCCAGCTGGCGGGCCGTGGGCGTGGACCGGCCGCGCAGCAGGAATCCGCTCAGCGCGGGACCGGCTTGCGCGTCCTCGCGCGATCCGGCTTCCATGGTCGGGCCCGGGGCAATGCGGTCCGCGGTCAGCGCACCCCATTTCCACCGGGTGTCCGAGTCCGCGAGGACGGCGATTCGCGGGGGCTTCGTTGTACTTGCAGGCACGAGGACGACGCTAGAAAGCAATTCCGAGGTATGGCCCAACCGGGAATCAACGAAAAGTTAACAACAAACCACGGAGAGCCGAACTGGCCCGCCGGAGACCGGAAAGTACACGTGGTGCACCGATCCGACACATGGAGTTCACCCCCTGTACGCCCACCGGAAAGTTCCGCTGCCGAGGCACCTCCTAGGGTTTCGCAGGTGCCAAAGCTTTCCGTGATCGTGCCGTTCTACAACGTCCAGCAATACGCCCCGGACACCCTCAGAAGCCTTCGCCGCAACGCCCGCAGTGACTTCGAATTCGTCCTGGTGGACGACTTCTCGAAGGACGGAACTCCGGACATTCTCGAACGCGCGGCCGAAGAACTGTCCGAGGTCGCCCAGGTGCGTTTCGTCCGCCACGAGAAGAACGGGGGTCTCGCCACCGCGCGCAACACCGGCCTGGACGTCGCACGCGGCGACTACCTGACGTTCCTCGACGGGGACGACTGGCTGGCCCCCGGCTACCTCTCCGAACTGGTGTCGGCGATAGAGGAGTTGGGCTGCGACTTCGTGCGCACCGACCATGTGCAGGCCACCGCCCGCGCCCGGACCGTGCACCGGGCCCCGGTCGGCCTGCGGGGCGAGGTGCTGAACCCGCGCCGGGCGATCCTGCCCGCCGACCGGACCACCTCGGTGGACTACGCCTACGCCTGGGCGGGCGCCTACCACCGCCGGCTCCTCGACAAGGGGGTCCTGCACTTCACCGACGGACTGCGTACGGCCGAGGACCGGCCGTGGATCTGGAGGCTCCACCGCGAGGCGGAGTCGTTCGCCGTGGTGAACCTGCTCGGGGTGTTCTACCGGCGCGGGGTCGCCTCCTCGCTCACCCAGATCGGTGACGTCCGCCAACTCGACTTCATCCGCGCCTTCGACCAGGTCCTCCAGGAGACCGCGGCCGACGAGGACGCGGAGCGGCTGCTGCCGAAGGCGGTGCGGACGTACTGCGCGATCATCGCCCACCACCTCTCCGACGAGAGCAAGTTCGAACCGGCCGTCGCCAAGCAGCTGCGGACCATGAGCGCGGCGGCCATACAGCGCATGCCGCAGGACGCCCTCGGTGACGTGCTCGACACCATGGACCTGAACCGCTCCGCCAAGCTGCGAAGGCTGCGGCGCCGGATCACCACAGCCAAGGCGGCCGCCTGATGCCCCGTACCACCCAGATCCTCTGCGCCTCCACGCTGTACGGGGCCGCCACGCTGGCCGCCGCGATCGAGTCCGGCCTCCTCACCGAGCCGGACCGCCGGGTGCTGCTGGTGTTCAACAACTCGGCGACGCCGGAGACCACTCCGGCCGTCGACGAGATGCCTGGCTTCGAGCCGCTGCGCGACCACTTCGACGACGTGCTGTCGTGGAACGAGGCCATCCGCCCCTTCCACCCCGGCGCCTGGGTCCCGCGCCCCGACGACATCCCCCTCTTCGAGCGGTATCTGCGGCTGTTGTGGGGGCTGGGCGAGGACCGGGTGGAGCTGGTCCTGGAGTCCATCCAGGTCACCCCGGCCCTGACCGTGGCCCAGCTGTTCACCGGCGCCCCCGTCGACGTCTACGCCGACGGCCTGATGAGCTACGGCCCCACGCGCAACAAGCTCGACCCGCTGGTCGGCACCCGGGTGCGCCGGCTGCTGCACCTGGACCTGGTGCCGGGGCTCACCCCGATGCTGCTGACGGAGTTCGACGTGCCCGCGCACCTCGTGCCGACGCCGGCGTTCCTGAAGGTGATGGGTGAGATCGGCGCGTCCGTCACGGAGTTGCCGGTGCTGCCGGACAACCCGGCGCTGCTGCTCGGTCAGTACCTGTCCGCGCTGAACATCCTGTCCGCCGCGGAGGAGGAGGACCTGCACGTACGGATGCTGCGGGGCGCGGTCGAGCGGGGGCACCGCGCGATCGTCTTCAAGCCGCATCCCACCGCACCGGCCCGCTACAGCCGCGTCCTGGAGGCCGAGGCCGCCGCGCTCGGGGTGGACCTCACCGTCCTGGACCTGCCCGTGCTCGCCGAGGTGCTGTTCGAGAGGGCCCGTCCCGGACTGGTGGTCGGCTGCTTCTCGACCGCGCTGTTCACGGCGTCCGCGTTCTACGACCTGCCGGTGGCCCGCGTCGGCACCGAGACGCTGCTCGACCGGCTGACGCCGTACCAGAACAGCAACCGGATGCCGCTGGTGCTGGCCGACGCGGTGCTGCCGGACCTGGCGGACCGCACGGGCGAGAGGCCCGTGCCGGCCGACACGCTGAACGGCCTGGTGACAGCGGTCGGGTTCGTCATGCAGCCGCAGATGCACTCCGCCCGGCGCCCGGCCGCCGAACGCTATCTCTCCCAGCACCTCGGCCCGCGCACCCAGCGCTACGTCAGGCGCAAGCGGCTCACCTCGCTCGGGCTGCCCGGCGGCATCCCGGAGCGGCTGGCGTTCCTGCCCCGCAGCCCCACCGCGCGCCGGGTGGTACGGCGGGCCCGCGCGCTGAGGAAGGCCGTCCGCGGCTGAGCCGACCGGGCGCGGACGTGGGGCGGCTCGGGCGGCCGGGAGGCAACGGGTGCCGGTAAGCAAACGGTGAGGGAGATCCGCAAAAGGTAAGAGGAGGACCAAAGAGGCGAAGCGAAACGGGGAAGTCGGCTTCAGGTCGCGGGGTGTTGGGGCGGGGTTCACACACCCTCCGTAGCTTCCACCAATGCGCCGAACAGCTTCGCCCGTCATCCCGTCCACACCGGCGAGCGCGCGGATATGACCCAGCAGGACATACGCCCGCCCGCCGCCGGCCCGGCCCCCGTCACGCTCGCGTCCGTACCGCCCGAACCCGCCCGGCGGCCGCTGATCTCCTACGTCCTGCCGGTGTACGACGAGCAGGACGGCATCGCCGCCTTCCACGCCGAGCTGACCGCCGCCCTCGCCGGCCGGCCGGAGCTCGACTTCGAACTCATCTACGTCAACGACGGTTCGAGGGACGGTTCACTGGCCCTCCTGAAGGACTTCGCGGCCGGCGACCGGCGGGTCCGCGTGGTCGACCTCGCCCGCAACTTCGGGCACCAGCTCGCCATCACCGCCGGCCTCGACCTCGCCGCGGGCGACGCGGTGATCGTCATGGACACCGATCTCCAGGACCCGCCACAGGTCAGCCTGGAGCTGATCGACGCCTGGCGCGGGGGCGCCGAGATCGTGCACGCCCGCCGGCGCTCCCGGCAGGACACCGCCTTCAAACGGGCCACCGCGCACCTGTACTACCGCCTCCTGCGCTCCTCCACCGAGGTCGACATCCCACTGGACACCGGGGACTTCCGGCTCCTGGACCGGCGGGTCGCCGACGAGCTGTGCCGTTACCGCGAGCGCAGCCGCTTCGTGCGCGGCATCGTCGCCTCGATGGGCTACCACCAGTCCGAGGTGTCCTTCGACCGCGACGAACGCTTCGCCGGCGAGACGAAGTACCCGCTGCGGAAGATGGCCCGGCTCGCGGTCGACGGCATGACCAGCTTCTCCACCGCCCCCCTGAAGATGATCACCCGGCTGGGCTTCGTGGTGCTCGTGCTGTCCCTGGCCGGCATCGTCTACGCGCTCGCCATGAAGTTCCTGCGGCCCGAGGTCACCGTCTCCGGCTGGACGATGCTGATGGTCGTCGTGCTGTTCCTCGGCGGCACCCAGATGCTGTCGCTCGGCGTCATCGGCACCTACATCGGGCGCATCTACCGCGAGGCCCAGGGACGGCCGCTGTACCTGGTGCGTGAGGTGGTCGGCGGGCCGGGGTCCGGGGCCGATGACTGAGACCACCGTGACGGCCCCGGCCGAGCCCGCCGACCGGTCCCGCGTTCTGCGCCAGCTCCTGCGCTACACCCTCATCGGCGGCAGCGGAGTCGCACTCGACCTCGCCGTCTTCCTGCTGCTGCACAACCTCACCGGGATGAACGAGCAACTCGCCAACGCCCTCAGCACCACCCTCGGCATCAGCAGCAACTTCCTGCTGAACGCCCGGTTCACCTTCGAGCGCCGCGACCGGCTCCGCACGCGCTTCCTGCGCTTCTACGCCGTCGGGCTGACCGGGATCGCCCTGACGAACCTGCTCTTCCTCGCCTTCACCGACGCGCTGGGGATCGACGCCGACCTGGTCAAGGCGGGCTCGCTGCCCCTGGTCCTGGCGCTCCAGTTCGTGCTCAACAGAAAGTGGAGCTTCGCATGAACCTCGGCATCATCGGCGCGGGTGCCACCGGCCTGACCGCCGCCTGGGACGCCGTACGCGCCGGCCACCAGGTAACCGTCCTGGAGGCGGCCGGCGAACTCGGCGGCCTCGCCGCGTCGCTGGAGGTGGGCGGCGTCCCGCTGGAGCGCTTCTACCACCACATCTTCCGCAGCGACAAGGCGATGATCGCCCTCATCGGGGAGCTCGGGCTCGGTGACGCGCTGCGCTTCCACCGGCCGACCACCGGCATCTACCGCGGCGGCCGGCTGATCGACTTCACCACCCCCCTCGACATGCTGCGCTTCCCGGAGTTCTCCCCCGTCGACGCGGTGCGCTTCGCCGGGTCGTCGGCCCTGCTGAAGGCGGTGCGCGGCGGGGAGCGGTACAACGACCTGACCGCGCTGGCCTGGCTGCGCCGCCGGGCCGGCCGGAAGGCGACCGCCGCGATCTGGGAGCCGCTGCTGCGCGGCAAGTTCGGCGACCGCGCGGAGCAGGTGTCGATGGCCTGGCTGTGGGCCCGCATCCACTGCCGTACCTTCGAACTCGGCTATGTCGACGGCGGGTTCGAGCGGGTGTACGCGGCGCTGCGGGACGGCGTCGAGGAGCACGGCGGCAAGGTGGAGTTCGGCAAGGCGGTCGAGTCGATACGGCAGGACGGCGACGCGGAGCCGGCGGTGGTGACCTGCGCGGACGGTTCCCGCTACACGTTCGACCAGCTGATCGTGACCACCCCGCAGCCGGCGTTCGCCAGGGCCGCCGGGCTGCCCGCCGACGACGCCGTGTGGAAGAACCAGTACCTGGGCGCGACCTGCTTCGTGCTGGAGCTGGACCGCAGCGTGATCCCGTACTACTGGCTCAACATCAACGAGCCGGACTTCCCGTTCCTCGCGGTGGTCGAGCACACCAGGATGATCGACCCGTCCGTGTACGGCGGCCGGCACGTGCTGTACGTGGGCAACTACGTGGAGCGGGAGGACTGGCGGTTCACCA
Organism: Streptomyces sp. NPDC043878; assembly: GCF_056435735.1. Taxonomy (NCBI): domain Bacteria; kingdom Bacillati; phylum Actinomycetota; class Actinomycetes; order Kitasatosporales; family Streptomycetaceae; genus Streptomyces; species Streptomyces sp. NPDC043878. The sequence continues at coordinate 35,625 of NZ_JBWKDW010000038.1, read as the reverse complement.
CGGAGCCGGCCGAGCTGCTGACCCGGTTCCTGCCGTATCTGCGGCGCGTCAACCCGGACTTCGACGAGTCCTGGATCAAGGACTGGCACTTCTCGAAGGCCGGGTTCGCCCAGCCGGTCGTGACGCCCGCCTACCGCGCGCTGATCCCCGGCCACGACACCCCGATGAGCCGCGTCAAGCTCGTGACGATGGCGCAGATCTATCCGCAGGACCGCGGCCAGAGCTACTCGGTGGCCCTGGCCCGCGAGGTCACGAAGTCGCTGGGGCCTGCCGCCTGACGCACAGGACGACCGCGCTGCCCGCGTCCGGCGACGGACGCGGGCAGTCGTACACCGCCGTGACGCGCCGCCACAGCCGCGGGTCGACCTTTCCGGGCCGGAACCAGGCCCGGTCGAGGACCGCGTAGGGGGCGGGGTCGTGGTCGACGCAGTCCGCGTTCTCCCGGAACGACGTGAGGCCGGCCACGTCCGGGAGGAAGCGGCTGCGCTGCAGGAACGTGGCGATCGGGTAGCGGCACCGGGCCGGGTGGTCGACGTAGTACGTGGTGTCGCCGAAGGCCAGGTACAGCACCGGGGCGCCGGCCGGCAGCCGGGCCCGGATCAGGTCGGCCTCCCGCCCGGTGTGCCGCATCTCGGCCAGGTAGGCGGAGTTCGTCACCGTGACCCGGCCGTCCAGCACCAGGTGCGGGGAGCCGGGCCAACTGCTCGCGGTCAGGCAGACCACGCCGGACAGGCCCGCCAGGACCGCCGGCCACACCCGGCGCCCCGGCCCCCGCGCCGTGGTCACCGAGCCCACCGTGCCACGCCGCGCCGACGTCCGCGCGCGGGCCTCCCGCCGGGCGTCCACGGCCGCGGCCAGCAGGGCGAGCAGCGCGGCCGCCCCGACCGCCCCGGGCCGCTGGTAGCGCTCCGGCGCCGTGGCGTACAGCACCGGCAGCACGCCGTAGAGCAGGGACACCGTGCCGAAGAACCAGGGGGGTGGGGGGGGGGGGGGGGCCCCCCACAGCCCGGCCCCACCACGCGGCGGCCGGCACCGAGACCCGGGCGGTGTGGGCGGGGGAGCAGGTGTCCTGCACCCCCCCACCCGCCCTCGCGTCAAGC